>JAAYID010000103.1 GCA_012744285.1 Alcaligenaceae bacterium | reverse complement strand
GTATACATATGTATTCAATGCTCAATAATCAGGGGTTCAGCCATGCTTACTCAGGAACAAAATGATTTCATCACCCGTGTGGGTCCAGGGGCTCCGGCCGGCCAATTGCTGCGCCGCTACTGGCAGCCGGTTGCATTGGCTGACGAGCTTGACGGGCCACGCCCTGTTCGTCCCGTCAAATTGATGGGGCAAAACTTTGTCCTGTTTCGTGACGAAAACGGAGAGCTGGGCTTCATTGATCGCGATTGTGCACACCGTGGGGCTGATCTGGCGTATGGCCGGATTGAAGACGGTGGCCTGCGTTGCCCGTTTCATGGCTGGTTGTTCAGTGTCAACGGTGATTGTCTTGAAACCCCCGCCGAGCCGGAAGGCAGCAAGCTGCATTTGCGCTACAAGCAACGTTCGTATCCGGTCGTGCTGCGCAGCGGCATTGTGTTTGCCTACATTGGCGAAGGCGAGCCGCCGGCATTCCCCGAGTTTGACTGTTTTGTTGCACCCGACACGCACACCTTCGCGTTCAAGGGCTTGATTGAATGCAACTGGTTGCAGGCCCTTGAGGTCGGGATTGATCCGGCTCATGCCTCGTATCTGCATCGTTTCTTTGAAGACGAAGATACCTCCGAAAGCTATGGCAAGCAGTTCCGTGGTGCCTCGGCGGATTCCGACATGCCGATCACCCGTGTCCTGCGCGAATATGACCGGCCCGATATTGCGGTGGATGCCACTGATTACGGCCTGCGCCTGACCACGCTGCGAAAGTTGCCCGAGCAGCAAACGCACGTGCGTATCACCAACGTGGTTTTTCCCCAGGCGTTCGTGATTCCGATGAGCGCCGAAATGACGATTTCGCAGTGGCACGTGCCGGTGGATGACTACAACTGCTACTGGTATGCCATTTTCACCAGCTTTACCGGCCCGGTTGACAAGAAGCGCATGCGCGAGCAGCGGCTTGAGCTGTACGAACTGCCCGATTATGTGTCGCGCAAGAACAAGCGCAATAACTATGGCTACAACATCGATGAGCAAAACACCCAAACCTACACCGGCATGGGCTTTGACATCAATGTGCACGATCAGTGGGCGATTGAATCGCAAGGGGCCATCCAGGATCGCACTCGCGAGCACCTGGGTACGACCGACAAGGGCATCGTGGCGTATCGTCGCCAGTTGGTCAAAGCCATTGAAAGTACGCTGGAAGGGGGCAGCGCACCTATGTTGATCCGTGCCGATCAGGCGTCGAAGTTCAGCGGTCCGCCTTCAATTGATGGTATTGAAAAAGCCGGGGTTTCGCCGGTTCAATACTGGCAGGAAGCGGATTTGGCACGTCGTCAGGCCAGCAGTTGGGCTGCCGCCCGTGTTGCGCCCAAAGCCGGGGGCTGATCATGGCAAGTTTTGTCGAGCGGCATGGGCTCTGGACAAGCGATCAGCAGGCGCAGGTCGCCGAATTGATTGCCCGCATTGATGCCGGCGAAATTGAAACTCTGCGCTTTGCCTTTCCGGACCAGCATGGCATTTTGAGGGGTAAAACCCTGGTGGCGTCTGAGGCCAAAGGGGCCTTGTTTGACGGGGTGAATCTGACCTCAACCTTGTTGCTGAAAGACACGTCGCACAAGACTGTGTTCCCGGTGTTCAACAGCGGCGGGTTCCAGATTGCTGGCTTGCAAGGGGCGTCTGACTTTACGATTGTGGCCGACCCGGCCACGTTCCGGATCTTGCCCTGGGCCCATAAAACCGGCTGGGTCTTGTGTGATGGTTATGGCACCGATGGTCAGCCATCGCCGGTGTCGTCTCGCCAGATCATGGCCCGCGCCGTGCGCGAACTTGATGAGCAGGGCTACGATTTTGTGGCTGGTCTTGAGGTCGAGTTTCATGTGTTCAAGATGGATGATCCGAATCTGCGCCTGACCGATTCGGGTCAGCCGGGAACGCCGCCGTCGGTGTCCTTGCTGTCGCACGGTGCGCAGTACCTGACCGAGCTGCGTTATGACCGCGTCGATCACCTGATGGAATTGTTGCGAACCCAGTTGCAGGCTCTGGGTGTACCGTTGCGTTCGCTGGAAATCGAATTTGGCCCCAGCCAGTTTGAGTTGACGTTCAGCCCGACGGTAGGGGTGGCACCGGCAGATCTGATGATCCTGATTCGTAGCGCCATCAAGCAAATCTGCCAGCGTGCCGGCTATCACGCCACCTTCATGTGCCGGCCCCGTATCCCGAATGTGATGTCCAGTGGCTGGCACTTGCACCAGTCGTTGAAACGCAAGGCCGATGGCGTCAATGCCTTCATGCCGACTGACGCAGACCAGACGCTCAGCCCTGTGGGCATGCACTATCTGGCTGGTTTGAAAGCCCATGCTTGCGGTGCCTCATTGCTGGCCAGCCCGACCATCAATGGGTACCGGCGCTATCGTCCGTTTTCGCTGGCGCCCGACCGGGCGGCCTGGGCGCGTGATAATCGTGCTGCCATGCTGCGGGTGCTGGGTGGTCCGGGGCAGACTGCGTCGCGCATCGAAAATCGGGTCGGTGAGCCCACGGCCAACCCTTATTTATACATGGCCTCGCAAATTTTCTCGGGGCTGGATGGGATCGCCCGTCAGCTCGATCCGGGCCCGTCGGCTGATGTGCCCTATGAAACCGAGGCCCAGGCGTTGCCGAGATCACTGCTTGATGCGCTGCAGTGTCTGCGTCAGGATTCGTACCTGGTCAAGAAGCTCGGCCAGGATTTTGTCGATTACTACTGCTTTATCAAGGAAGCGGAAATCGCCCGTTTCAATCTGGAAGTGACCGAGTGGGAGCATCGGGAGTATTTCGACATGTTTTAGGC
>JAAYID010000102.1 GCA_012744285.1 Alcaligenaceae bacterium | reverse complement strand
CCGGGCATACCGATTATCTGGACGCGTCGTTGGCCCAGTGGGTGGCCAAGAAACAGCTGGGGGCCGTACCCATTGTGGTGCGTCGTGGTGTGGCCAACCACGATGCCGATTAAACGTTGGTACCGTCGTTAAAACAGGGTAACGTGGCCAGGCTTGATCAGCTGGATCCAGCGGTCGCGCAACATGTCAAGATAGGTTTCCGGGGCCAGTGACCCTTGGTAAAAGGCCATTGCCCAGGCGTCGTTTACCGTAACCAGCGCGGTTTTCCCGTTTTCAAGTACACCGACATCAAGGGCATAGGCAATCGGGGCGTCGAACGACAAGTCGCTGATCATCAGCCTGACGGCGTTGATGTCGGGTTCGGGGGCTGAATCAAGCCCCTTGTCGTAGCGTGCCGCACCTTTGATCAGGCCGCGGTGGATATAAAACCGCCATTCGCTTTGCCAGGTAATGGGCGATGCCACCCAAACCGGGAATTCGCGCGGCAATTTGCGCAGCAATTCCAGGTCGTTGCGCGCCACCAGGGCGTTGTCAGGGGCGTCGGTATGTTCGCTGGTTAGCTGGTCAATAAGCTTGACCTCTTCCATGCTGTAGACCCCGCCCTTGAATGCTTTGGTTGACAGTGCCGGTTTGATGAACCATTCGCCGCTAAGGGGCAAGTCACCCTTGCGCCGTGGCGTAACTTCGCGGTGTAACCATTTCTGCAGGCGTTTGGGGTAGTTCAGCGCAGCGGGCGCTTTGATGCCGGCCAGCCCCATGGCTTTGCGCAGGAAATCAACCGAACCCACCGGGGTTGCCCCTTGCTTGAGCGAGTTTGCTGCCGAAGGTAATTGTTCAAGACTGATACTTGAATACGGCCAGTTGCGCGTCATGCAGGTGGAGATGCACGTCATGACCTCTACGGAGCTGGGGTGATTGGGAGTAGCCTGAACGAGGTATTGGCGCAGCATGATGGGTTAGGGGCAAGGGGTCAGTAAAGCAAACCGAGTTTAACGTGAAAATTCATAACGAAGGCGTGCGGGGTGGTTGGGCCGCCTCAACGTGCGTCAGTGCGCTGCTCATTATGTCCTGCTTGCGCGTTTGAAACAAGCTTGTAACCAGTTCTCGGCTACCTTTTTTGCGTGTCCTTTGGTATGGTTGCAAACGCCACAACACGACAGCCGGGAGTGTTGGCACCATAAATAAAAGAAGGGAAGGGGATGCAAACTCGTAAGGCCATTGATACGCGTGCGGTCAGTATCATGACGGTGCTGTGCATGATCTGGGCATTTCAGCAAATTGCCATCAAGGCCGCTGCACCCGATATTGCGCCGATCCTGCAGATTGCCCTGCGGTCGGGCATTGCCATTGTGCTGGTGGGCTTGCTGATGCTGTGGCAACGGGTGCCCTTGTCATTGGCCGATGGTGGCTGGCGCCCGGGGCTGCTGGTGGGTTTTTTGTTCGCCCTTGAGTTTTGGCTGATTGGTGAAGGGCTGCGTTACACCACGGCATCGCACATGACGGTGTTTTTGTATACCGCGCCGTTTTTTGCCGCCATCGGCCTGCATTGGCGGTTGCCTGAAGAGCGTCTGGCACTGGTCCAATGGTTCGGCATTTTCATTGCCTTTATTGGTGTGGCCATGGCGTTCTTTGGGCCTGATGCCAGCGACAACCCGCGTCAGGCGGCCGACATGCTGTGGGGCGATTTTCTGGGTTTGCTGGCTGGGGCGGCCTGGGGCGCAACAACCGTGGTCATCCGCTGCTCGAAACTATCCAATACGCCGGCCACGGTTACGCTGATGTATCAACTGGTGGGGGCGTTCGTGTTATTGCTGGCCGCTGCGTTTGTCATGGGGCAGGCCCGCATCAACTTCACCCCGGTGGCCATTGGCAGCGTACTGTTTCAGGGGGTTGTGGTGTCGTTTATTACCTTCCTGACCTGGTTCTGGTTGCTGCGCAACTATCTGGCGTCACGGCTGGGCGTGTTTTCGTTCATGACGCCCATGTTCGCGATTGTGTTCGGGGTCTGGTTGCTGGATGAACCCCTTGATACCCGTTTCCTGGTGGGTGCGGTACTGGTGGCCGCAGGTATTGTGCTGGTCAGCGGGTATGGCTGGTTTGTGCAGTTAAAGGCGCGACGTCGGGGGCTTTGACCTGTTGGAAGGCCCGAAAATCGGCAGGATAACATTGCTGCTGAAAAGTCCGGGTTAGTACCTTGCCATGTATAATTATCCGAGATTTCGGAATTGTTTATATGGAGGTACACATGGCAGCGACGATGCTCACCGTGTCTACCGTGGAAGCTGCCTTTTTGGCAGACTTGCCACAGCGGAAAATCAATCAGGTCGTTGATGACGACATCCTGCCTG
>JAAYID010000101.1 GCA_012744285.1 Alcaligenaceae bacterium | reverse complement strand
TGGCGGCCTTGATCATGGCGGTACACACGCCCCGCATCATGTCCACTTCGTCGTTGGTCAGGTCGGCCCGGGAAAATAGATGTTGCATGCGGGGTATCAGCTTTTTCGGGTAGGCCAGGTTCAGAAACTGGATCTCGATCAGGGCTTCTTGCCAGTGAGCCAGAAACGCCTGTATTTTTTCATTCGAGGCCCGTTCGGCACCTTCGTCTTTTTTAAGTTCGGCACTCTCGGCTGTTTTAGCGGAAACAGTGTTGAACGTACCCAGTGCATAGCGTAATTCCCAGGCGGCCAGTTGCAGCGCCTGGGCCACGTTCAGCGAACTGTACTCGGGGTTGGCCGGAATGTGGCAAATGCGTTGGCACTGCGCAATGTCTTCGTTGGTCAGGCCCGAACGCTCGGTACCCAGCACAATGGCCACACGGCCTTCGCTGTGGTCGATCAGGTGCTGGTGGCTGAGTGTCGCTGCGTCGCGAATATCGCAGGTGGGAGGCCCCAGTACCCGTTCGCGTGCCGTCATGGCAAAGGCCAGGGTGACGGGCGCCAGTGCCTGTGCCAGGGTGTCGACAATCTGCACCGAGGCCAGCACGTCGGTGGCCCCGCTGGCCAACGCCTGTGCTTCGGGCATGTCGGTTACGTTGTCAAAACGCGGTGCGACCAGACAAAGTTCACGAAAGCCCATGGTCTTGATGGCCCGTGCGGCGGCACCGACATTACCAGGGTGGCTGGGGTGCACCATGATGAAGCGGGCGCGGTTGAATAAATCTGTCATTTCAGGGAATGGCTTCTATCAACTAAAATAGGCGGTTAACTATAATCAAGCCTGTTTCAGTTTTTGTTATTTACGGATCTCTATGCACCCCATGCTCAATACCGCCATCAAGGCGGCACGCCGCGCCGGCTCCATGATCAACCGGGCAAGTCTCGACCTCGAACGGTTGCAGGTGGCGCGCAAGGGGCCCAAAGATTATGTCACGGAAGTCGACCAAAGCGTCGAAGCTGCCATTATCGACATGCTCAAAACGGCTTACCCCGATCACGCGTTTTTGGGTGAAGAGTCCGGCGAGCACGCAGGGGCTGAAGCCCAGGGCAAGGTGCCCGAATACCAATGGATCATCGACCCCCTTGACGGCACCAGCAATTTTATTCACGGCTTTCCCGTTTATGCCGTGTCAATTGCATTGGCACACCGTGGGCAGGTGTCGCACGCTGTCATTTACGACCCGTCACGCAACGAATTGTTCACGGCCAGTCGTGGCGGTGGTGCTTTCCTGAATGACCGCCGTGTGCGCGTCTCGGGCCTGTCGCGCTATCACGATGCGATGCTCAGTGCCTACGTGCCTGACTCGGGTGGCGGCGTTTCGCCGGGCTCCCGGTTCTCTAACATGTTGTCCGGGTGCTCCAGTGTGCGTCGCATGGGGGCCTCGGTGCTTGATCTGGCCTATGTGGCTTGTGGGCGTCTTGACGGTTTTTGCGGTGTCAATCTCAAGCGCTGGGATCTGGCTGCCGGTGGTCTGCTGGTACTCGAGGCCGGTGGCTTGATTGGCGATTTTCAGGGTGAGCAAACCTGGTACGAGACGGGCAGTGTGCTGG
>JAAYID010000100.1 GCA_012744285.1 Alcaligenaceae bacterium | reverse complement strand
CGATTTGAAGCTGCGCGTGTTCGTTCAGGGTGGCGGCTGTTCGGGGTTTCAGTATGGGTTCACCTTTGATGAGGTCATCAATGACGATGACACTGCCATCGACAAGGAAGGCGTTCAGTTGCTGATCGACCCGATGAGCTTCCAGTATCTGGTGGGCGCTGAAATTGACTACAAAGACGACCTTGAAGGTTCCCAGTTCGTGATTCGAAACCCGAACGCCACATCCACCTGCGGCTGCGGCTCGTCGTTTTCGGCCTGATTTGATGGCCGGCCTGGGCCGGCCGACCCTCTAGGCTTTGTACAAACACCCCAGTATCGTTGGCTTGCGGGCACCCGTCACCGATGGCAGTCCGGCCGGGTGGTTATTGTCATAGGCCCAGGCAAGCCAGGCAAAGGCCAGGGCCTCAACCATCTGCACAGGCACCCCAGCCGCGTCAGTCGTTACCACGGGTAACCCTGTGGCTTTGGCCAAGGCCTGCATCAGACCGGCATTGAATGCTCCCCCTCCGCATACCAGAATATCTTCGCTGTCTGGTGCTTCTTGTCGTATCGCATCTGCAACGCTTTGTGCCGTCAGTTCCACCAGGGTGGCCTGAATATCGGCAGGGTCAAGTTTCGCTGCCGGGTGTGATGATTGCCAGGCGCGTAATCGTTCGTCCAGCCACGCCGCGTTGAACAGGTCGCGACCGGTTGATTTTGGCGGTGGCGCTGCAAACCAGGGTTCACTGTGCATCAGGTGATGAAGCAGCCCTGTGCAGGAGGTGCCGCTGGCCGCCCATTCACCGTTTTTATCGTAAGCTTGACCAGTGTGACGCTCGCACCAGAGATCAAGAAGGACATTGGCCGGCCCGGTATCGAAACCACGAACCGGTTCCCCTGGGTCCAGCACGCTGATGTTGGCCATGCCGCCCAGGTTCAGCACAATGCGCGGCTTGTGGTGGCTAAACACCGTGGCATGGAAAGCGGGGACCAGTGGCGCACCCTGACCGCCAGCAGCAACGTCGCGCGTACGAAAGTCGGCAATGACATTGAGGCCGCTCAGTTCTGCCAGCAAGGCCGGGGCATTCAATTGCAGGGTGTAACCTGCGCCGGGGTTGTGCCGTACTGTCTGGCCGTGGGCCCCAATGGCATTGATATCGTTTGTCTCAAGGTGGGTGTTTTCCAGCAGATGCCGGCATGCCGCCGCATAGTGAGCGGCCAGGCTGTTGGCGGCTCTCGCCGCCCGAACCAGCTCATCGGGCCCGCTTTGGTTCAAAGCCAGCAGTTCGTGTCGCAAACTTTCGGGCAGTGCTATTGAGGTGCTGGTAATGATCGTGGGCTGTCCGGTGGCTGAAAACTGAGCCAGCACACCGTCAATGCCATCGATGCTGGTGCCGGACATGAGCCCGATATAGATGGACACGGAGGACTTCATGGGAGTGGACATAAATGCAAAAAAACCCGCCAGAAGGCGGGGTTGCGGCGCGGTGGTTATTGGGCGCTGGCCAGATTGATTTCGGTGTCGTTGCCCGTTTCGTCCTGATCTTGCAGCACGGCGAGAAAATTCAGGTGGCTGCGAAATGCGCCGAGCTTTGACTGGAATGCCGCCATTTGTTGCGGCGTGAGTACCTTGGCGACCGGCAGGTCAACAGACAGCGGGTCGATGGGTGTTCCGCTGACGCGGAATTCGTAGTGCAGGTGGGGGCCGGTTGACCAGCCGGTAGAGCCCACGTAACCAATCAGTTGCCCTTGCTCGACGCGATCACCTTTTTTAAGCCCGGCGGCAAACCGGCTTTGATGAGCGTAATAGGTCGAGATATTGTTGCCGTGCTTCAGAACGATTGTGTTGCCATAGCCGCCCTGAACGCCGATGAAGTCGATCACGCCGTCGGCCGTTGCGTGGATGGGGGTGCCGGTGGGAGCGGCGTAATCAACCCCTTTATGCCCGCGCCAGTTGCCATGAATGGGGTGGCGGCGCATGCCAAAGGTTGAGCTGATGCGCGATACTTTCAGGGCGGAGCGCAGGAACGCGCCTTTCATGCTTTTGCCATCAAAGTCGTAGTAGCCCCCTGATTCACCTTCGGGCTGAAACCAGATAGCGTCATGGACTTTATCGCCATTGTTGAATTCAATGGCCAGCACGCGGCCAGAGCCAACCTCGCGACCCTGGTGCGAGTGTGTTTCGTAAATGATGCGGAAGCGGTCACCTTTGCGAAGGTCGCGCATGAAGTCGATTTTGCTGCCCAGAATCTCGGCCATCTGGAAGGTAATGGCATCGGGGATGTTCGCGGCATCGGTAGCCCCGAACAACGAGTGCCGGATTTCACCTTCGGCAATACGCATTTGGGTTTCGGTGGCTTCGGCTTGTTCCTGGGCAACAAAGCCGCCGTTGCCGTCGGGACGGATCTCGAGCCATTTTGATACGAATTCGCCACCCTGGCGTGTGCCGGGCGTATGGTAGTAGCGCAGCCACTCGAGGCCGCCTTGGGCATTCAGGGCGGCCTGAACTGTGCGGCCGGGAAACAGCTTGTAAATAGACCGCGCTGACTCTTCCTGGACCAGGAATTGTTGAAGGTTGGATTCCTGGATGTTCAGGCGCTGCAAAACAGCGGCCAACGTATCACCCGAACGAATTCGGGTTTCATCCATGAAGGGGGCGTCGAGACTGGCTGACTCGCCAAAGGCTGGCAGCGGGCTGGGCAGGTCAAGCACCTGGCGGGCTTGATATACTGGGGGTGGCGAGGCTTCAGTGATGGGTTTGACGACGGCCAGAGCGCCGGCAGTGACAAACAGGCTAAGTGCCAAAAGGGCAAGGCCACCTGTAATATAGTGATGTTTGGGTTTGTCAGTTAGCTGGTGTTTCGTCATAGTGGTCATTTGAACGGCCTGTTCAGGGCCGGCAGGGTTTTGTTTGCTGAACATTACGCGTCAACCTGGTAAGCAATTGCAAAATCAAGCCCGTGGTTAGTTTGCAACGCACGCCACTTAAATCAACCCGTTATGCTAGCGCATCGGTTGACAATTTTCGAGTTTTTTTTCACTTTTTACATCTAAACGGTCGTTATATGTCGTCCTCTGAAGTTGCGGTTACCCCAGAAGTTGAAGCGGATTTGCGTGTCGTTAAACGAGGGTGCGACGAATTGCTGGTAGAAGCCGAGTTTGTAAAGAAGCTGGCCCGTAGCCGTGCTACAGGTGTGCCACTGCGGATCAAGCTCGGGCTTGACCCGACGGCGCCTGACATTCATCTTGGGCATACGGTTGTGCTTAACAAAATGCGTCAGCTGCAAGATCTGGGGCATAACGTCATTTTCCTGATCGGCGACTTTACGTCCATGATCGGTGACCCCAGCGGTCGCAATGCGACCCGCCCGCCACTTACCGCCGAGCAAATTCAGGAAAACGCCCGTACTTACTATGCCCAGGCCAGCCTGGTGCTTGACCCGTCGAAAACCGAAATTCGCTACAACTCTGAATGGTGTGACCCGCTGGGTGCTCGCGGCATGATCCAGCTGGCTTCGCGTTACACCGTTGCGCGCATGATGGAACGTGAAGATTTCACCCGTCGCTTCAAGCAGGGCATTCCCATTTCGGTGCACGAATTTTTGTATCCGCTGATGCAGGGGTACGACTCTGTCGCCCTGAAGTCTGACCTGGAGCTGGGCGGTACTGACCAGAAGTTCAATCTGCTGGTGGGGCGTGAGCTTCAAAAAGAGTATGGCCAGGAACCGCAATGCATTCTGACCATGCCATTGCTCGAGGGTACCGATGGTGTCGACAAAATGTCCAAGTCCAAGGGCAATTACATCGGCATTACTGAAACCCCTGACTCCATGTTCGGAAAGCTAATGTCAATTTCCGACACCCTGATGTGGCGGTACTTTGAGTTGTTGTCGTTCCGCTCTGAAGATGATATAGCCGCCTTGCAGAAGGCCATTCAAGACGGTGCCAACCCGCGTGACACCAAAGTGGCGCTGGCTCAGGAAATCGTTGCCCGTTTTCATTCACCGCAAGATGCGCAAGAGGCGCTTGCGCGTTTTGAAGCCCGTTTCCGCGATGGCGCCATTCCCGATGACATGCCGGAAGTCCAGGTGGCCGGGGCGCCGCTCGGCATTCTCAAGGTGCTGCGCGAGGCCGGTCTGGTGGCGTCCGGTGCCGAAGCGCAGCGCAATGTCGAGCAAGGCGGTGTGCGCGTTAACGGTGACCGCATCGAAGACAAGGGGTTGCAGTTGTCAGCCGGTACCTATGTCGTGCAGGTCGGCAAGCGCAAGTTTGCCCGGGTTACCCTCAAATAACCCGGGTTGTCTGTAATCAACCCGGGGTTGTTTTGGCCCGGTCGGTGCGGCCTGCCCGCCGGCCTTCGGTTCTTCCAAAGGAGAGTTCATGAAACTGACCAGTACATCGTTCGCCGATCAACAGTTCATTCCCGAGCGTAATGCGTTCGGCAAAATTGATCCTGACACTCATGTCGCCCTGGCGGGTAACAAGAACCCCCAGTTGGCCTGGTCGTCTGTTCCTGAAGGGACGCGTTCATTTGTTGTCATTTGTCATGACCCCGATGTGCCCAGCCAGGGCGATGATGTGAACCAAGAGGGTCGAGAAGTCCCTGCCAGCCTGCCGCGGGTTGATTTTTTCCATTGGGTGCTGGTTGATTTACCGGCGTCAACCCTGGAAATTGCGGAAGGCGCTTACTCTGACGGCATCACGCCGCGCGGCAAAGGTGGCCCGTTGGCTCAGAACGATACGCGGCAGGGTGTCAATGACTACACCGGCTGGTTTTCGGCCGATCGTGACATGAGTGGCGATTATTTTGGCTATGACGGCCCATGCCCGCCCTGGAATGACGCTATCGTGCACCATTATATTTTCACGGTTTATGCGCTTGATATCGACCGTATCCCGCTTGAAGGCCGTTTCACGGGCCCCGATGTGCTGAAAGCCATTGAAGGCCACATTTTGGGGCAGGCTGCCATTACAGGTAAATACACCCTGAATCCTGCCCTGAAAACGGCGTAAAACATGTCGTGGCCTGCCCGGTTGGCGGCACAACCGGCCGGGATGGCACAGGCTTGGCGTATTCAAAGGCGGCCGGGTTAAAATGCCGCCTGAACTTTTTTGCACTTCTCTCCAGGATTTCTCCATGTTTGATCGCTCGCGTACGCTTGATCACGTCGACCCCGATTTGTGGGCCGCCATTCAAAAGGAAAACGTTCGTCAGGAACAGCACATCGAATTGATTGCTTCCGAGAACTACACCAGCCCTGCCGTCATGCAGGCGCAAGGTACCCAGCTTACCAACAAGTATGCCGAAGGGTACCCCGGCAAGCGTTACTACGGCGGTTGCGAGTACGTTGATGTGGTCGAGCAGCTGGCCATTGATCGCCTGAAAGAACTGTTTGGCGCCGAAGCGGCCAACGTCCAGCCTAACTCGGGTTCGCAGGCCAATCAGGGTGTCTACATGGCTGTTCTCAAGCCGGGCGACACCGTGCTGGGCATGAGCCTGGCCGAAGGCGGTCACCTGACGCACGGCTCGCCGGTCAATGCGTCGGGCAAGCTGTACAACTTCGTGTCGTATGGTCTTGATGCCAGCGAAGCCATTGATTACGACCAGCTTGAAGAGCTGGCCAAAACGCATAAGCCCAAGCTTATCGTTGGCGGTGCCTCGGCTTATGCCTTGCGCATTGATTTCGAACGCATGGCCCGTATTGCACGCGACAACGGCGCACTGTTCATGGTTGATATCGCACACTATGCCGGCCTGGTTGCCGGGGGTGTCTACCCCAACCCCGTTCCGCATGCTGACTTTGTTACCTCGACTACGCACAAGTCACTGCGTGGCCCGCGCGGCGGCGTCATCATGATGAAAGCCGAACACGAAAAAATCATCAACTCGGCAATTTTCCCGGGTATCCAGGGTGGTCCGCTGATGCACGTTATTGCCGGCAAAGCGGTGGCGTTTAAGGAAGCGTTGCAGCCCGAGTTCAAAGAGTACGCTGCACAGGTTGTCAAGAACGCCGATGTGCTGGCGCGTACCCTGGTCCAGCGTGGTCTGCGCATTGTTTCCGGTCGTACCGAAAGTCACGTCATGCTGGTCGATCTGCGTCCCAAGGGCGTGACCGGCAAGGCCACCGAGCACGAGCTCGAGAAGGCCCTGATGACCTGCAACAAGAACGGCGTGCCGTTCGACACCGCGCCCTTCACCGTCACCTCGGGCGTCCGCCTGGGCACCCCGGCGGGCACCACGCGCGGCTTCGGCGAGGAAGAGTTCAAGCAGATCGGCCACTGGATCGCCGACGTCGTCTCGTCGATGAACGGCGGCGACGAAGCCGATCCGGCCGTCGTCGCGGGCGTCGCCGCCCAGGTGCGCGAACTGACCGCGCGCTTCCCCATCTATCGCTAAGAGGTCTATCGGATGAAGTGCCCCTTCTGCGGAAACGCCGACACCCAGGTGAAGGACAGCCGCCCGTCTGACGACGGCGCGGCCATCCGACGCCGTCGGTCCTGCCCGCAGTGCAACGGGCGCTTCACCACCTTCGAGCGGGTGCAGCTGCGCGAACTGGTCATCCTGAAACGGAACGGCCGCCGCACCCCCTTCGACCGCGACAAGCTGGAACGCTCGCTGGGCATCGCGCTTCGCAAGCGCCCGGTCCAGCCGGATCAGGTCGAGCTTCTGGTCAGCCGCATCGTGCGCCAGCTGGAAAGCCTGGGCGAGACCGAGATCCCGTCCAGCATCGTCGGCGACTTCATCATGAAGGCGCTGAAGTCGGTCGATGAGGTCGCCTACGTCCGCTACGCCTCGGTCTACAAGGACTTCCGCCACACCAGCGATTTCGCCAAATTCCTCGGCGATGAGGGTTTCGACGAGACCAAGTCCGGCCAGGACTGATTCGGCCTCGCGTCACCCTTAAGCTGGCCACCTCGCTGGACGGCCGCATCGCCACGGCCACGGGCGAAAGCCAGTGGATCACCGGGCCGGAGGCGCGCCAGCAGGGCCACCGCTTGCGCGCGACGCATGACGCCATCCTGGTCGGCGTCGAGACGGTGCTGGCCGACGATCCCGAACTGACCGTCCGTCTTCAGGGCTATGAAGCAGGGCATCCTCTTCGGGTTGTCCTCGACAGCCGCTTGCGCACGCCGGG
>JAAYID010000099.1 GCA_012744285.1 Alcaligenaceae bacterium | reverse complement strand
GTGAGCCAACGGTGCATTACGTGCAATGCGCTTGGCCAGTTCAATGCCTTTTTTCAGGCCCTCACCGGGCTCGACCAGATACTGCGACAGGCGCAGCAGGTTATGGGCCTCTTCGGCCTCATAGACACGCCCGGACAGCATCATGTCAATGACGGTTGCAGCGCCAATCAGGCGCGGTAACCGCACCGAACCGCCCGACCCCAGGAAAATGCCACGGGTGCCTTCCGGCAAGGCGTAGTACGCTGTTTTTTCAGCAACACGGATATGGGTTGATGCCGCAAACTCAAGCCCACCCCCAATGACCGCACCGTGCAACACCGATACCACGGGTACCTTGCAGAACTGCACGGTATCGTTCAGCCGCTGGCCAATGATTGACGTATCGAAGCTTTCAGCCACCGAGGTTTCCTTGAGCTCGTTCAGGTCGAGCCCTGCGCAAAAGTCACCGCCGGCACCATGAACAACCACCCCCTGCACATTGGAAGGGATACTGGAAAAGAATACCTGCATGCCCAGAACCAGTTCATCACAGAGCGCATTCCGCTTGTGGGGTCGGTTCAAGGTCAGCACAGCAATGGTGTCGTCCATCGACACCGACAGGCACTCGGGCAGGGCCACCGGCCACTTGAAAACATCACTCATGGTGTAGTTACATCCTTGTTTAACAAACTCGACTTCGGCGGTACCGCGACTTCAACCTGCTGTCAGGCTTACCCCTGCCGCACTAAACACCCAGGTTTTCCTGCAGTTTAAGTACATCCACCAGACCACGATCACGCCAGGCCACCCACTCAGGCACGGGCTCACCTCGTGAAACCTCTTTGGCTGCCTCGACCAGTTGCGCAATAACCTCGGGCGTCAGCACCGGCACCGACTTCGGTGTCCACCATTCCTGTATGGCTTTGGCGGTATGGTCGAGAATGCCTTGCATGCCGCCAGGCCCCCCGGCCAGATGCAGTGTCAGCAGACTGCCCATCAACGACCAGCGTGGCCCCAGACCGTAGCGCACAGCGGCATCGATGTCCTTGGCACTGGCAATTCCTTCCACCAGGCAAGCCACCGCCTCGCGAACCAGGGCAAACTGCAGGCGGTTGGTCATATGGCCGCTGGCCTCGGCATGCAACAAAATAGGCTGCTTGTGCAGCAACCGGGCAAAATCCATGGCCCATTCCAGTACCTCAGGCGCGGTGTGCTCACCACCGACCACTTCAACCAAGGGGATCAAATGCGTCGGATTGAACGGATGCAAGACCACCAGGCGCTCAGGGTGGGCACAGGCTTTTTGCATGGCGGTAGGCGGAATCCCGCCGGTACTGGAAACGATGATCTTGTCGGCACTGGCGGCCGCATCAACCTCGGCCAGCAATGCCAGTTTCACATCCAAATGCTCGGGGCAGTTTTCCTGGATGACATCGGCCTGACGTACCGCCTCCGCAGGCGTATCCACAAAACGAATCCTGTTCAAGGGAGGAGTTTGTTCTTGGGTACGCCCCAGTTCACGCAAGGCCGGCCAAGCATTGGTGACGAAATCGTTGACCCGCTGTGATGCCGCCGGCGATGGGTCAAAGGCAACCACCTCAAGCCCATGTGCCAGAAACAAGGCAATCCAGCTGGCGCCCACCGAACCCGTCCCCAGAACGGCAACTGACCGCACCTGATCAGGCTTTTTGTATGAAACTTCACTCATGATGACGTTATCCGTAAAAATGACTTAATCGACCCGACGTGCGGCTTTCTCAGCCCAGTCAGGGTGCAAGGCCTCGAACCTGGCGGCCAGCTCAGGGTCACGCAAACGGACGTCATCGTGTGAAACACGGCCACTGCGCGTAACGTAGTCGTAGGCAAATGAAACCGGATCCAGCAACAATTTAGGGCCCAGGTTTTCGTACCATTCGGTACTTTTGATGGCGGCACGCTGCAAGGCGTCGGCGCTGGGTTTGCGCCGCGCGACAAAGTCTTCGAGCAAGGCGGGCACATTGTCACCCAATGCCTTGCTCGACTCGAACAATGCGATGGCGTCCTGCATCGCCAAACGGGTTCCCGAACCCACTGACGGGTGGCCGGTACGCAAGGCGTCACCGAGCAGCACCAGATTCTTGTGATACCAGTGCTTGTTCTTGACGATGGTGTAACGGAACCACTGTGACTTGTTCGATAACAAGCGATGCCCTTGCAGATCGGGGGCAAACACCTTTTCGCAATACGCCAGGCTGTCCGATTCCGACATCGTGTCGAAACCGGCCTTGTGCCAGGTTTCAGGGTCACACTCGACCAGAAAGGTACTGAGCGTACGGCTGTAACGATAGGTATGCGCAATCAGCAAGCCATCGTCACACTGTCGGAAAATCAGGGACAGGGCATCGAACAGCCGGGTTGTACCGTACCAGGCCAGATAATTCGGACGAACATCGAGTTCGGGCTGGAAGTGTGCGGCGTAGCGGGTACGAAGGGCGCTGTTGGCCCCATCGGCGGCAATAATCAGGTCGGCGTCCGGAAAATCAGTAATGTCGTCGACTTTCTGCTGAAAATGGATATCAACCCCGACACTGAAACAGTGTTTGTGGAGCGCTTTGAGCAGATCAATCCGGCTGGTGCGGTGAAACGTATTGTGGGCCAGCGGCACACGAACGTTCTGGTGAACCACGGCCATTTCATCGAAAACCTCCTGGTTTTCGGTAATCGAATCGTACAGTTCGGGCGCAATATCCTTGACGAACGACAACGCCACATCAGAGAACACGACACCCCAGCCGTACGTGGCATCTTGCGGGTCACGCTCGTAAACCACAATGTCATGGGACGGGTCATCTCGCTTCATGAGATAAGCGTAAAACAAACCGGCCGGCCCACCCCGATGATGCGTATTTTCACTGTGTGTCTCCTGGCTGCAGGGCAGCGTGCAGTAATCTTCGTGAAATACAGTTTATGGGGCACCTGATTATCTGAATAATGCCGATAACCTATAATTGTTAATCAATTTTTGCATAATAGGCACATATGGACTCCCGGGTACTGGAATGCTTTCTGCGGGTTGCCGAACTAGGCAGCATCAACCGCGCAGCGGTTGACCTGAACCTGTCGCAACCGGCGCTTTCACGACAAATTGCCGGCCTTGAACACGAAATGCAAGTACAACTGTTCATCCGGTCTCAAGGGGGTGTCCGCCTGACCGAAGCCGGCAAACTGCTGTCCGACCGGGTCAGACCCCTGCTGCGCCAGTTTGCCGTCATCAAGGCCCAGGTTGGTGAGCGGGCAGCCGGGCTGCTGGCGATTGGCATACCGCCGTCATGGCACGGGGTGTTTACCTCAAGCTATCTGGCCACCCTGCTTCGCGATTGTCCGAACGTTTCCCTGAAGGTTTTTGAAAACGTCAGCCACATTTTGCGCGACCAGCTTCTGGCCGGGGCGCTTGACCTGGCCGCTGTGCCCTTCGAGCGTACTCCGCCCAACGGTTACCGCCAGACCCTGCTGCTGCGCGAACCGCTGGTTGTCGTGGGCAACACAAATGCCGACTTTGATACATCGGGCGAACAGCCAGTACAAATTCTGGGCCAGCACAAGCTGGTTTTGCCGGGGCGACCGAACGCCCTGCGCATGCAAATTGAAAATTCCCTGCAACGACGTGGGCTGAAATTCAGTATTGGCGTTGAAACCGACACCTTGCGACTGTGCATGGAACTGGCGCGCCTGGGTGCAGGGCTGACGGTTGTGCCGGCCTGTGCGATTTACCAGCACCACCTGGGCGACGACCTTAAATGGGCACCTGTCAAAGGGCTTTACCTGACCTGGGCTTTGTTTGAAAATGAGGCACGATCGCACTCGCCGGCGGTACAAGAGGGCCGGCGGTTGTTTATTGAAACCATCAAGACCCAATTGGCTCAGGGTCACTGGTTCGGTGCCGAGGCCGTGGGAACTGCGCGATAAGGCAAGGGTAGTCGCCCCCGGGCTATCTGACGCCCGACCATGAATACCCGCACTTAACGGGCAGCGGCCAGAGCAACCGGCCGACTTACTTGCTGATTTTTGAAATCACGTACTGGCCATTCTGGCGACTGGCCGTAAACGTGACCTTGTCACCCGGGCCGATACCCGCCAGCAAGGCCGGATCAATGGCATACACCAGCGTCATGGCCGGCAACCCCAGCTCACCGATTTCCCCGTGCTTGATCGTGATTTTTCCCTTGGCCGCATCAACCCTGCGCACCTCACCTGAGGCCGTCGCCGTCTGGGCTGCCACCGGACTCGACACCACCAGCAGCGGTGCAGCAAACGCCAGCAGTACCGCAGCAGAAACACTTCGGTTCAGACGTGCCATCGGGACCCTCCAAAATCTGATAGCTCAAAACGCTATAGTACCAACCCCGGCCGTTACAACGGCCCCTCCCTGTTTCTGAACTGTTTCTGGATAAATCATGAGCAACCGCTTATCTGTAATTGCCACACGCACCGGCGACGACGGTACCACCAGCCTGGGTGACGGATCACGCATCGACAAAGACGCCCCACGCATTGCCGCCCTGGGCGACGTTGACGAACTGAACAGCATCATCGGCCTATGGCGTTGCGAAGCACTGCCTGACACCATTGACGCCCTGCTGGCCACCATCCAGAACACCCTGTTCGACATGGGGGCCACGCTGTGCATCCCGGGTTACGAAACCCTGACACAGGCGCATGTCAGTGCCCTGGATGAAGCGCTGCAGCAGTACAACAGCCAACTGCCGCCGCTTAAAGAATTCATTATCCCTGGCGGCAACCGGCCTTCAGCGTTGGCGCACATGGCGCGCACGGTATCACGCCGTGCTGAACGCGCGGTGATTACCCTGCACCGGAATGAGCCCGTCAGCGACGCCGTACGACAATACCTGAACAGGCTGTCTGACTTGTGCTTCGTACTGTCACGAGTCTTGAACCGGCAAGACACACTTTGGAAGCGCGACTGACCTTAGTTCGGGACACCTGCGGCATGCGCCTGTTCGTCGGCATGATATGACGAACGCACCATGGCACCTACGGCAGCGTGGGTAAAGCCCATGGCATACGCTTCGCGTTCGAACATGGCGAAGGTGTCGGGATGCACATAACGCAACACCGGCAAGTGATGCTCGGAAGGCTGCAGATATTGGCCAATCGTCAACATATCGACATTGTGGGCACGCATGTCGCGCATGACCTGCAGGATCTCTTCATCGGTTTCACCCAGCCCCAACATCAAACCGGACTTGGTCGGTACATCAGGGTGCTGCGCCTTGAACTCGGCCAGCAACTTGAGCGAGTGGTGATAGTCTGAGCCCGGGCGTGCCTGTTTGTACAAACGCGGCACGGTTTCAAGATTATGGTTCATGACGTCGGGCGGGCACTCGTTCAGAATACCCAGCGCACGCTCGAGACGCGCCCTGAAATCGGGCACCAGAATTTCAATGCGGGTGGCCGGCGACAGTTCACGCACCTTGCGGATGCATTCGACAAAGTGCGCGGCCCCACCGTCACGCAAGTCATCGCGGTCAACCGAAGTAATGACAACATACGACAGCTTGAGCGCCGCAATGGTGCGGGCCAGATTCAGAGGTTCGTTAACATCAAGCGGGTCGGGACGGCCATGGCCCACATCACAGAACGGGCAACGACGTGTGCATTTGTCACCCATGATCATGAACGTGGCCGTGCCTTTGCCAAAGCACTCGCCAATATTCGGACACGACGCCTCTTCACAGACCGTGTGGAGATTGTGCTCGCGCAAAATACGCTTGATATCGTAAAAACGCGACCCTGGTACAGCCGCTTTCACACGGATCCACTCTGGCTTCTTGAGCCGCTCGGCCGGTACGATCTTGATGGGGATACGCGAAGTTTTCGCTTCGGATTTCTGTTTTTGAGTCGCGTCGTAAGCGGCTGGCGCGCTGCTGGCCACCTGATCTGATGTAGACATATACCGTCCTGGGCGGTGCCGCACCATTGCAACACCGTGAATGGGTAAAAACCCTATTCTAGCGCGGGGGCTACCGCAAGCCCAAGTATTGCCCTGCGTTAAACGCGGGTTTGCCGCCCTTGGCGGGCATCGAATGCGGCGTCAAGCCGAGACGCAAGGCGGTTACCCGCATCGGTCACCGTTGCGACAACACCACATGCCGCCAGGTCAACCGTACGTAACCCGGCATAACCGCAAGGGTTGATCCCCAGAAACGGGGTGAGATCCATGGCCACATTCAGCGCGATACCGTGATAAGCGCAGCCACGACTGATCTTGACCCCCAAGGCGGCAATCTTGGCAAGCTCATGACCGCCGGGCAACGCGGTTTCAGCGTGCCCCGCTGCCTCTGCCAGAACTGATCGGCCCGGCACAACTGCCGGGGACGCTGCGGAAACGGCCAACGCATTGCAGGGCCAGGGAACGTAAACACCAGGTGCCCCCGCCTTGCGGCAGGCATCAGCCAAACCAAACTCGCCCAAAACGTCAATCACCACCGCTTCAAGCAGTTCGACATATTCTTTGACGAACAACCCAAGACGCCGCAGATCGACCAGACAATACGCCACCACCTGTCCGGGGCCATGATAAGTAACCTGACCACCGCGATCGGTTTTTACCAGCGGGATCTGCCCGGGGTTCAGCACATGTTCGGGCTTGCCGGCCTGACCCAGGGTGTACACCGGCTCATGTTCGACCAGCCAGATCTCGTCAGGCGTACCGACACCACGCCCGGCAGTAAAGGTTTTCATGGCCTGCCAGGTCTCGAGATACGACACCGGTCGAGGCCACCAGCGAACCTTCGTCACAGAACGACCGAGACCATCGCGTGACCATGCAAGGCACGATATAACGCATCGAGCTGTTCGCGTGAGGTCGCTGTAACGGTGAAGGTCAGACCAATATAGTTGCCGCTGCGACTGGGGCGCATCTCGACAGTCGCCGGATCAAACTCCGGGTCGTGCTCGAGCACCACCGCCGTCAGCGTCTGGGCAAAGTCAGGGTGCGATTTCCCCATGACCTTGATCGGAAACTGGCTGGGGTACTCAATAAGGGACTGTTCGGGGGGAATCGTTGGCATTGACATTAAAGTGCCTCGAGCGTTTGATCGTAAGCCGCACGCAACGCCCGGTACACTGGCCCGGGGGTGCCCTGCCCCACCGGCCGGCCATCGAGCGTAACGATGGGCAAAATTTCTTTGGTTGCCGACGACAGCATCAGCTCATCGGCCGTTTCAACTTCGTGCCGCCTTACCGGTCGGGACTCGAAAGCAATTCCCGACTTTTGGGCCAGACTTTCGATAAAACGGTAACGCACGCCTTCCAGGATCAGGTGATTGGGCTCGGGGGCAAGCAAGACGCCGTTTTTGACCACCCAGATGTTCGACGATGACCCTTCAGAAAGAAAATCGTCGCGAAACTGGATGACTTCATCAACACCCGCCTCGACGGCAGCCTGTTTGGCCAACACATTGCCCAGCAGCGACACCGACTTGATATGACAATACAACCAGCGGATATCAGGCAGGGAAATGGTTGCCAGCCCTTGTTCGCGTTGCGCTGCCGTTGGTCGCTTGAAGGGCGACACCATGCAAAAGACTGTCGGGGCAATGCCGGCAGGAAACGCGTGATCGCGCTTTGCCACACCCCGCGTCACCTGCAGATAGATCATGACGTTACCCGATTCGGGCGCCGTCGCCGCCTGTGTGCGACGGACCATGTCTTCAAAGAGCTGCGCCCAACGGGCGTCGGAGTACCCCGTGTCGATACGTATGGCGTTCAGGCTGCGCTGCAGCCGGGCGATATGTTCAGCCATGCGAAACGGCTTGCCGTTGTAAACCGGCACGACTTCATAAATGCCATCGCCAAACACGAACCCCCGATCAAGTACCGAAACCTTCGCATCACCCAGGCGAACATGCTCGCCATTCAGGTAAACAATACTGTCGTTGTCGACGTCGGGGATCATGGCGCACACCTGCAGGCAAAAACCGCTATTTTAGCGCGCCCTGTTACTCAAACATCAGCTTGATCTTGTCAACCATACGAGCCACGAAACCGGCTTCCGGCACATCGGACATGACCAGCAGAGGCTCTTTGCGCAACACCACACCGTCAAGCTCAAGTGACACCGTACCGACTTGCGTGCCAGCCGTCAGCGGCGCAATGAGCGGCTGCGTATATTCGGCCACCGGCGTGAGTTCAGCGCCACGGCCACGCGGGACGGTAACCCAGACTGGCTTGGGCTGGCTAAGCGCGACAGACTCGACCTGACCTTGCCACACACGAGCCTGAACCGCGGGTTTCTGCTCATCGAACAACTTGACCGTATCAAAGTTCTGGAAACTCCAGTTCAGGAGTTTGAGACTGTTTTCAGCCCGGGCGGCATCACTGGACGCCCCTACCAGCACCGTAATGACACGTCGGCCATCGCGAATGGCTGTTGTGATCAGGCAATAACCCGCCGATGAGGTATGACCTGTCTTCAACCCGTCAACGGTTTCATCAACCCACAGCAAACGGTTGCGATTGCGCTGCTTGATATCGTTATAGGTGTATTCTTTCTGGCTGTAATAATGCAGGTACTGCGGGAAGTCATTGACCAGATTACGCGCCAGAACGCCCAGGTCGTACACCGTAGTGATGTGATCAGCATGCGGCAAACCCGGAGAATTGGTGAACCGTGTGCCAGACAGCCCCTGACGCTGCGCTTCCTGGTTCATCAAGGCGACAAATGCCTCTTCGCTGCCGGCGACCGCCTCTGCCAGCGCTACCGTAGCGTCGTTACCCGACTGCACAATCATGCCTTGCAGCAGTTCACCCACAGAAACCTGCGAGTTCACGTTGACAAACATCCGTGACCCTTCCGTTTTCCAGGCCTTTTCGGAAATAGGTACGGTCTGGTCCAATGACAAACGCCCCTTGGCCACCGCATCGAACACAACATACGCAGCCATGATCTTGGTCAGCGACGCCGGTTCGACTTTTTCATTGATATTGTTAGCCGCGATAACCTGCCCGCTGGTGGCATCCAGCGTCAGCCAGGCCCTGGCTGCGAGATCAGGCACCGGAATAGTGGACAGCCCCGCCACCATGGGTTCGGGCGACGACTGGGCGTAGGCCAACGGTGCCACTGCAACCACAGCCCCAAAAAAGGCACAGCCTGCGACGCGAACGGCATTTCGATACAACGTGGAAATCAGGGACATAAAGCACTCATCGAATGAAAACAGGCGTTTTGAACGCCTGCCATACAAAAGGTTCATTATAGGCAGCGCTGCGACGCCAAACCCACCCGGAAACCGCAACGCGGAGGATCAATTGGCAAACAATTGCTACGCAAGCGCGCACAAGCCCCCGCGAACCACTGCTATAAAGCCTGTAAACGCTGCTGCACCAGCATGCGCAAGGTCAACAACCTGCCATGGAAGAAGTGCGACGCATCGGGGATGACCGTGACCGGCAAACCATGCGCACGTGCAAAATCCATCGCCTCGGCAAGGGGCACCACCTCATCTGCCTCGCCATGTACCAGCAGCGTATGTTCCGGCACGGCAATGTCACGAAAACGGAAGCGCTCGACGGCCGGGCCGGCAAGAATCAGAGCATCAGGCTGACGCCCCCCCTGAAGCGCAGAGTACAACTGTGCAGCAACCGACGTCCCGAAAGAAAAACCGGCCAGTACCCACTGACCGGCAAACACGTCGGGATAACGCATCCGGAATTGCTCGACCAGCACCTGCATGTCGGCAGTTTCACCCTTGCCCTGATCGAAAACCCCATCTGATTGGCCGACCCCCCTGAAATTTGGCCGAACAGCCACCAGTCCGTACTGCAAACAGGCCCGCGCAATGGTCGTCACGACTTTGTTATCGCGCGCACCCCCATGCAGCGGATGCGGGTGCAAGACCAAGGCCCAACCCCGGGGCGACTGATCGGGCCATTCAATGACACAGTCAACACGACCTGCTTCCGCTTCAAACTCAAATGCCTCTTTACGCTCTGCCATACCGCTTTACCCGTCGTTGTTCCTGTTGATCTGTTGAAAGTTGCACTATGATTGACCGTTTAGCTTAACGCGAATCCTGTCACGACCGGCCTTGTGCCTCGCCATGCTTTCAACTTTACCTGAACCTGCAACACTGCAAAACCAGCTGATTCAGGGCCTGCCGGCATTCCGGCATGTCCGCTGGCTTGACGAAACCGGCTCAACCAATGCCGACCTTCTTGCACTGGCCCACGACACGGGCACCTTGACCGCACGCCCCTGGCTGGAAGGCGCTCATTTGCAGACCATGGGTCGGGGCCGCGCCGGCCGCTCCTGGCAGAACCGGCGTGGGGCCAACCTGATGTTCTCGTGCGCGTTCGACGTCTTCCTGCCGGCCCGGCACCTGGCCGCTTTGTCGCCCCTGACCGGGGTTGCCACCGCCGAGGCACTGCGGTCACTCATTGCCCCGGAACACCAATCGCGTCTGACCATGAAGTGGCCAAACGATATTTTGTGGGGCTCGGCCAAACTGGCCGGTATTCTGGTGGAAAGTACCCGCGCCAGCACTGCACGCCAGTCTGCGGATCATTACGTCATCATTGTCGGGCTCGGCCTGAACCTTGACGATGCCCGCGCATTAAGCCTGTCTCTGGACCGCTCGGTGGCTGACTGGTCTGAAATTACACACCATGATCATTTGGCGGGCTCACACAGCCTCGCGACCGTGGTACAAACTATTGCCACTGCCTGGTACCAGGTATTTAATGAAGCAACCCGCCACGGGATTACGAACCTGGCGTCGCGTTTCAATGCGGTCGATGGTTTGCTGGGGCAATATGTTCATATTATCGACAACGGCCGCCTGTTAAACGCAGGCATTGCCTGTGGCGTCAACGAGCACGGCCAGCTACGGGTCAAAGGCCCCGACGGCGAAACCGCGCTGTCTGTCGGCGAAGTATCAATCCGGGCGCGCCAACCCTCCGGGTCGGCGCCCCTCTAAGGAGACACCTATGATCGTTCTGATCGACGCGGGCAATACCCGAGTCAAGGCCGGGTGGGTAGACCCTGAAACCGGCGAACGCGAGGCAAGGCCTATTGCCCTGCCCCATGAAACACTCGACCAGCTCAGTCACTGGCTGGCTAAAGTGCCTGGGCCTGTCACCCGCGCACTGGGGGTCAGCGTGGCGGGCAGCGCCATTGATGCCACCATCGAAAACATTTTTCATCTGCACGAGTGCCCGATTGAATGGATCAAGGGTGAAAGCCAGGCGCTCAATGTATTCAATGCCTATGAAAACCCCACGCAGCTGGGGCCAGACCGCTGGCTGTCCATGCTGGGGCTGGCCCGGCGTCCGCACCCGCGTATCTCCGAACAGGTCGGGGAAATCGTCCAGGGTGCGTTCCCACCCCTTATTCTGGCCAGTTTCGGCACGGCAACCACCATCGACACGCTGGTCGTTGACGTCGCCCGCAGTGCGCCCGCCAGCCTGCATTACCTGTTCCGGGGGGGCATGATCCTGCCGGGGCCGTCCCTCATGCGCGCCTCCCTGGCTGAGGGCACCGCCCATCTTCCCGAAGCCCACAACGAGCTGGCCGCCTACCCGACCCACACCCACCAGGCCATCGGCACCGGCATCGCGGCCGCGCAGGCCGGTGCCCTGGTACGACAATGGCTGATCGGTCTGGAATACTATGGCCACGGCCCCATCGTTTACAGCGCAGGCGGTGGCTGGCCTCTGGTTAAAGAAGAAGTCAAACGCTTACTGCACTATACACAGCAACAAATGGGGCTGGCCCAAACACCGATTGAATGGCTCGAGGCACCCGTTCTCGATGGGCTGTGCGCCCTGGCGTTACAATCATCCGACCCTCTTTGACCACCCCCCTGACAATCCCTCCTGCAACCTCACTCATGAAACCAATCCGTAAGGCTGTGTTCCCCGTTGCCGGCATGGGCACCCGCTTCTTGCCGGCAACCAAAGCCATGCCGAAAGAAATGCTGCCTATTGTCGACAAGCCACTAATTCAATACGCTGTTGAAGAAGCTGTTGCAGCGGGCATTACCGACCTGATTTTCATCACCGGGCGCAACAAACGTGCCATCGAAGACCACTTCGACAGCGCCCCCGAACTTGAAGCTGACCTGGCCGCCAAAGACAAGCAAGAACTATTGGCCATTGTCAAGAATGTCTTGCCGACTTATGTGAACTGCATTTACACGCGCCAGCCTGCACCCCTGGGGCTTGGGCATGCAGTGCTCTGCGCCGCTCCGATTGTCGGCAATGAGCCCTTTGTCGTACTGCTGGCCGACGATCTGATCGACGCCGACATTCCCGTAACGCACCAGCTTGTCGAGGCGGCCCACCAGCATAACGGCAGCGTGCTGGCCATTCACCACGTTGATCGCGCTGAAACCAACCGCTACGGCATCATTTCAGGCAGCGCAGTGAACGACCGCACGGTACGTGTCAATGGCATCATCGAAAAACCGGCACCGGCCGACGCACCATCGACTCTGGCTGTAGTGGGTCGCTACGTACTTGAGCCCGAAATTTTTGAACACCTTCGCCGCACCCAGGCCGGCGTTGGCGGCGAAATCCAGCTCACTGACGGGATCGCCAGCCTGATGCAGGAACGCCAGGTCTTTGGCCTTGAGTACGAAGGCATACGCTACGACTGCGGTAATAAAGCCGGTTTTTACAAAGCCACTATGGAACTGGGTCGAAAGTACCACGGTCTTTCTTGAGCTCGTTCAGGCCCGCCACGACGCGGGCGACGGCACCCGCATGCTTTTGCACCCAATGCTGCCCGGCTGCGCCCATGCGGCTCAAACGCTGGGGCTCCTCGAGCAGCTGCAAAGCCAGTTGAATCGCGGCATCGGGGGTTGGTGCACGTTGGGCGGCGCCTTCTTCTATGGCGTCAAAAACCGCCTGCTCAAAATTTTCGGTATAAGGCCCCACCACCACCGGTGTACCAACGGCACACGCTTCAATCAGATTCTGTCCCCCTAGCGGCAGGAAGCTGCCCGCCACAATCGCCATGCGGCTGGCGGCGTAATAGCGAGGCATCTCGCCAAGACTATCGCCCAGCAACACGAGATTCTGGTCACGACTGCAAATACGGGCATTGGCCGCACCGGTTTCACCGGTTTTAACGAACTCGGTTCGACGGACGAACGAAATACCAGACTCTGCAAGCAGCCCCGCGACCGCCTCAAAGCGCTGCGGATGACGCGGCACAATACAAAAGAGCACACGATCGGCCAGATTCATACCCTGGGCCCGCGCCCGCTCGGACTGCTTCAAAATCGCCTTGATGAACAGCTCGTCTTCGCCTTCGCGCGTGCTGGCAATGGTGATCATGCTTCGCGGCAAGGCCTCAGCGAACGCGCGACCGCGCAAAACATGCTCTTGTGACAACGTCACGTCAAACTTGAAATTACCCGATACACGGACACCCAGCACACCCGCCTGCTCAAGCCGCTGTGCATCTTGCAGGGTTTGCGCGTATACCGCCTGAAAACTTTGATAGGCCTCACGCATGACCGCACCCGTACGCAAGGTTTGGCGCAATGACTGATCCGAAAAACGGGCGCTGGCCAACACCAGCGGAATATCAAGACTGCGGGCTGCCGCAATAATATTTGGCCAGACCTCACGCTCAATCAGAACCGCCATACGTGGTCGATAGTGCAGCAAAAACCGTTGCGCACTGCCAGGAAAATCGTAGGGCATCCATTGCTGAATCAAACGACCTTCTTGAATCGCCATGTAGAACGTCTTGGCGGCCTCTTCACGACCGGTGACCGTCATGTGGGTCAGCAAGACGGTATCGCCCTGATCAAGCAGGGCTTTGATGAAGGGCTGTGCGGCACGCACCTCACCCAGACTGACTGCATGCACCCAAATGGGTGCCTTGAGCGTTGACGGTGCGTCATAGTGCCCAAAGCGTGCGCCCGACAGAACTTCCCAGCGTCCACCGGCTCGCCGGGCACGAAGCCCCATCCAGGCCATCAGCAGGGGGGACAGCGCATAAATACCGACATTGTAGAAAAAACGGTTCACACAACCTCCGGAACCAGAGCCTGGTCTATTGCACTGATGACGGTTTGTGCGGATGGCGCATGCCCACGCTCGCCGAGACTGGCGGTATATCCCCCACCTTGCAACGGCGTACGCACGGGTGTCGACGCCTTGTAAATACCGATCGTTGGTCGCCCCAAACCTGCCGAGAGGTGCGTCAGACCGCTATCAAGGCCCACCATCAAACGCGCTCGTGCCAGCAAACGTGCAATATCCGTCAGGCTCATGCGCGGCATGACTTCCGCGTCAGGCAACCCGGCCACCAGCGCTTGCGCCCTGGTCGTCTCTGCGGCATTACCCGCCAGCAGTTTCAGGCCCAACCCCGCAGACGCAAGCCGCTCGAACACGGCGTGCCAATCGGCCTGCGGCCACAACTTATCGTCACGACTGGCCGAGGGCATGATCACCGCATAGGGTTCAATGGCCTGACCCACAGTGAACGCCTGCAATCCAAAATCGGGCGGGCCGTCAGGCGTATAACCAAACGTCAAGCCCGCCAGCATGCGCTGGCGCGGAACGGCCGGCTGCCAGAACTCAACCCGATGCCGCACATCGTAAAACAACGAGGCCAATGGCTCGCGTGCCGACTTGAAGTCGAGGCCATGACGCTCGCCCCTGACTTGCCGCACCAGCCAGACGGACTTCATCAGGGCTTGCATATCCAGCACAATATCGTAACGGCGTGCATCAAGATTCTTTTTGAGGGCAGCACGTTCGGCACGCGTCTGAGCCGACCACCAGCTCTTGCGCCAGCGCCGATGCGCCACCCTGATCACCTCATGCACAGCCGGATGCCAGCCGGGAATCTCGGCAAAGGCCTCTTCGGCCAGCCAGTCGATCTGCGCTCCGGGCACATGGCGGGCAATGTCGGAAATGGCCGGCAGCATATGAACCAGATCGCCCAGTGATGACGTGCGTACGATGAGTATTTTTTTAGTCATGGCGCGATTATAAAGACTCGACCCTGCCCTAAGAACAGCACGCAGATGCCGGGCCGTCGCGCTAGAATCGCGCCATGACATCGACTATTCTCGTTACCGGCGGTACCGGCTATATTGGCAGCCACACAACTGTCCTGCTTTTGCAAGCGGGCTATCGGGTGCTGATTCTCGACAATTTTTGCAACAGCGACGCCAGCGTCCTTGATCGCATTGAACACATCTGCGGCATACGGCCCGACGTCGTCGAAGGCGACATCCGCGATGCCGCCCTGCTGGAATCGCTGTTTGCGCACCACCCGATCACCGCGATCATGCACTTCGCCGGGCTGAAGGCCGTGGGCGAATCGACACAGAAACCGCTCGAATACTACAGCGCCAATGTCGGCGGCAGTGTTTGCCTGCTTCAGGCTGCACAAAACGCCGGCGTCAAAACCTTCGTGTTCTCATCTTCGGCCACCGTGTACGGCGACCCGGTCAACCTGCCCATCACCGAAACGCACCCACGCTCAACCACCAACCCCTACGGCCATACCAAGCTGGTCATTGAAGATATCCTGGAAAGCCTGTACTACTCGGAACCTGAATGGCGCATTGCACGGTTGCGCTATTTCAACCCGGTCGGCGCCCACCCCAGCGGCCTGATTGGCGAAGCACCGCAAGGCACGCCCAACAACCTGATGCCTTACGTTGCCCAGGTTGCCACGGGGTTACGCCCCCAGGTGCAGGTTTTCGGTAATGATTACAACACCCCGGATGGCACCGGCGTGCGTGACTACATCCATGTCATGGATCTGGCCCAAGGACACCTGGCCGCGCTGCGCTACTGCCAGCAACAAGCGCAAACGCTTCTGACAGTCAATCTGGGCACCGGCAAGGGGTTTTCAGTCCTGGAAATGATCAAGGCCTTTGAAGCTGCTAGCGGACGACCCATACCCTATGGCATAACCCCGCGCAGGCCAGGCGACATCGCCGCCTGCTGGGCCGACACCACCCTGGCCGCGCAAACCCTGGGGTGGACGGCCGGCCTGGATATCAGGCAGATGTGTGAAGACGCGTGGCGCTGGGAAATGCGTCGAGCAAATCAAGAAGCTGCTGGGTAACGCAACGGCGGAATTCGAGATCATCAGCCAGCCAGGCACCGAACACCTCGGGAATCGACAACAGCCGTTCAGCCAGAACAAACGGGTCTGCCGACTCGCCACCCAACGCCCGAACCTGATCCACAAGCACTTTTGCACCAGGATCCTCAGAGACAGCCAACGCACTGGCCACACGCATCAAGTGCCGCAACCACGCCGCAACAACCCGGGCATGACGATCGATGGCCAACCCTTTCTGCAAGCGCTCTTGAATGACTGGCAGCACCGCATACGGCATGACCCGGCTGACCTCATTGAGCAAAAGCCGGGTGGACAGACGCAACGACGGGTTGGCCAACCGGTACAACCATTGTTGCCGGAAATCTTTCCATTCAAAGTCGGCATGACGGCTAAGGGTCTGACCCGCGTCCGACATCAGGTCGACCAGAAAAAGCGTAACTTCAGGACGCTGCATGGCCTGGTACAGTGTTGAGCAACCCGCCAGCCCGCCCAGCAGCCCCAAGGCCAGATAGCCGGCATCCAGGAGACGGTAGCGCATCTGCTCGTAAGGCGCGACGTGAGGCGTGACAATCACCCCCACGTCTTCCCAACGGGGACGATCATTGCAGAACCAGTCCTGGATGACAAAAAGCGCATACGGCTCGGTAACGACAGGCGCCGCATCCTCGAACCCCAGCAACTGGGACGCCAGCTCGCGATCAGACTCGTGCACCTGCGGTGTCAGGCGATCGACCAAGGTGCACGGGCAGGCATACTGTTCCATGAAGTGACGCAGCAGGCCATCGGCCCCCAACTGCACCTGGACTTTTTCAATGTAATTGGCCAGTACACGCTGCAACACCTTGCCGTTGGCCGGAATATTGTCGCAGCTCAGCAAAGTGAACGGCTTGAGATTGCGTTGCATGCGCTGGGCAATAGCCCAGGCCAGCAAGCCTATGGCCGAGTAAGGCACCGTTGGCGTACGCAGGTCGGCATCGATCTCGGGCAACGCCTGATCAAGACAGTCCGAGACCGGGTCATAGCAATAGCCCCTATGGGTGATGGTCAGTGACACAATCGCTGTTTGCGGGTCGAGCAGGGCGTCACACACCTGCTGACGCTGCTCGGACAGCCCCAGCACGTGCTTCAGACTACCCACCACCCGCGGATGGGCGCGACGACCATCATTCAACAACACGCTGTACAAACCATCTTGCGGGGCCAACGCCTGATCAATGCCGGGATGACGAATACTGACCGCACATACCCCCCACTGCAGTTGACCATGATTCAAAAGCTCATCGGCATACACCGCCAGGTGACTGCGAAAAAAAGCACCAGCCCCCAGATGCACAATACGCGCGCCGATAGCGGCGCGATCGTAGTTGGGCCGCGGCACAGCCAACGGTAACTGGCCAAGGGTTGCTTCGCTTAATCTGTTCATCATGCCTTCACCTGTTTCAAGAAACCACATTATTCAATGCCGCCACCCCTTAACGCAATGCAAACGCGGCCAGCACACTGCAGGACCGCAGCAATTCGGTTAAATTTTGAGACAACCCATTGTTCAAGGAGGCCGCAGGCCATGACATCAACAACCGGCGTCGCCACGCAAGAACTGGCCCAATGGCTGGACGCCACCCTTAACGTGGCCGCGTTCAAAGACTACTGCCCCAACGGCCTTCAGGTTGAAGGCAAAACACACATCACGCGCATCGTCACGGGCGTTACAGCGTCCGAGGCCCTGCTTCAGGCCGCCGTCGACCGGCACGCCGATGCCGTCATTGTGCACCATGGCTGGTTCTGGAAAAATGAAGACCCCCGGGTGCGCGGCCCCAAACGGCGACGTCTGCAACTGGCACTGAAACATGACTTGAATGTATTCGGGTTCCATTTGCCGCTGGACGCCCACCCCGAATGGGGGAATAACGCGCAGCTTGGCCTGAGGCTGGGCCTTAGCCCTCGCTGGAATGCTGACGGCAAACCCGAGCTTTGCGGGCCCGACAACCTGGTATGGCTCGGGCATACCCAGGACGGCAATACGGTGCAAGACATCGCAGACCGTATTCGTACTACCCTAAAGCGTGAGCCGCTGGTCATTGGCGACCTGAATGCCCGACCCGCAAAAGTGGCCTGGTGTACCGGCGGTGCTCAAGGCTTCATGGACGCCGCCATCGACGCGGGTGCCGACCTGTATATTACGGGCGAGGCCTCGGAGCCCAACTACCACCTGGCCCATGAAACCGGTGTCGCCTTCATCGCTGCCGGCCACCACGCCACCGAGCGTTACGGCATACTGGCACTGGGGCAAGCCCTTGCCGGACAATTTGACGTCCAGGTCGAATTCATCGACCTGGACAACCCGATTTAGGCTGCGGCTTTCTTGAGCGAATCACAGATCATTTCTTGAGCAAATCACGAATTTCGCGCAGTAAAGCAACATCTTCAGGGGTTGGCGCCGGTGCTGCCGGGGCCTGCTCTTCTTGCTTGGCCAGGCGCTCACGGGCCGTGTTCACGGCCTTGACCATCAGAAACACCACAAAAGCCAGCAAGACGAAGTTAATGAGAATGGTAATGAAATTGCCCCAGGCAAAGACATTGCCGCCGGCCTGCACCAGCGCGTCATAGGTGTAAGGCCCCGTGTAGTTTTCGGGCTCTTTGAGCACAAAGAACAGGTTTGAAAAGTCAACCTGGCCACCCAGGATGAAACTGATCAATGGCATGATCACATCTTTGACCAGCGAATCAATGATTTTGCCAAAGGCTGCACCAATAATGACACCCACGGCAAGGTCAATCATATTGCCTCGTACCGCAAACGCCTGAAACTCGGCAATAAAGCCCTTCCCTTTACTCATGTTTTTCTCCCCGGTTAATTCACCCATCGTCGGGCTAACGCTATAATACGCGGTTGGTAGAATATTCAATACGGTAAAAACGTTGAATGCAATGCCTTTTCATGGGGCATGAATTAAGGATACAAGAATGAGTCAGGACAAGTCACAGCACGCTGACGCCGGTGCGGTTGATCTGGAAAACCTTCCAGCCGACCCGTCACGACGTCTCTGGGTTACCACCGCCTGTGCCGTTGGTGGCGTAGCTGGTGTAGCCACTGCAGTACCGTTTGTCGGCAGTTTTGCGCCCTCTGAAAAAGCCAAGGCGGCTGGCGCTCCGGTCGAGCTCGACGTTGCTTCCATTCCTCCGGGCGAAATGCGCACTGTCGAATGGCGTGGCAAGCCGGTCTGGGTACTGCACCGCACACCGGCCCAATTGGCCACCCTTAAAGACCTGAACAACGAAGTGGCCGACCCCGACTCGAACCGTCCTGGCTACACGCCTGTATATGCCAAAAATGAATGGCGGTCACGCAAGCCCGAATATTTCGTTGCAGTCGGTATCTGTACCCACCTGGGGTGCTCACCGACCCCTGAACTGGCGCCTGAACCTGGCCCCGGCTTGCCCGCCGACTGGGAAGGCGGTTTCTTCTGCCCATGCCATGGCTCCACCTTCGACCTGGCAGGCCGCGTGTTCAAGAACAAACCCGCACCTGACAACCTCGAAGTCCCCCCTTACGAGTTTTCTCCTGATGGCACTCGCGTGATCATTGGTGTTGACGAAGACAACAAGGCGTAAGCCATTCAAACCTAATCCAAATATACGCCACAAATAGAAAAAGGAACCGTTTCCATGGCTGGTGAAAAAACCGTCGAAACGACAGGTCTCTTAGGGTGGATTGATCGGCGCTTCCCGCTGACCAAGCTGTTCAAAGAGCACATGTCGGAATACTACGCTCCCAAGAACTTCAACTTCTGGTACTTCTTTGGCTCGCTGGCGCTGCTCGTGCTGGTCATCCAGATCGTTACCGGTATCTTCCTGGTCATGAACTACAAACCCGATGGCGCACTGGCGTTCAACTCGGTTGAGTTCATCATGCGCGAGGTGCCATGGGGCTGGCTGATCCGCTACATGCACTCCACCGGTGCGTCGATGTTCTTCGTGGTTGTCTACCTGCACATGTTGCGCGGTCTTTTCTACGGCTCGTATCGCAAGCCCCGCGAACTGGTCTGGATCTTCGGTATGGCGATCTTCCTATGCCTGATGGGCGAGGCATTCATGGGCTACTTGCTGCCCTGGGGCCAGATGTCCTACTGGGGTGCCCAGGTTATCGTGAACCTGTTCTCGGCCATTCCTTTCATTGGTCCTGAGCTGTCGCTCTGGATCCGTGGCGACTACGTGGTTTCCGACGCAACCCTGAACCGATTCTTTGCTTTCCACGTTATTGCCATCCCCCTGGTTCTTATCGGCCTGGTGGTTGCACACATCATCGCCCTGCACGAAGTGGGTTCCAACAACCCCGACGGCGTTGAAATCAAAGAAGGCCCCAAAGACAGCAAGGGCCATCCTGTTGACGGCATTCCGTTCCACCCCTACTACTCGGTGCACGACATCATGGGTGTGGCCGGCTTCCTTATTGTGTTCGCGGCCATCGTATTCTTTGCCCCTGAAATGGGCGGGTACTTCCTCGAATTCAACAACTTTATCCCTGCCGACCCCCTGAAAACACCGCCGCACATTGCTCCGGTCTGGTACTTCACACCGTTCTATTCCATGCTGCGCGCCATTACGGCTGACTTCACATGGGTATTGGCCGGTGCATCGGTTCTGGGCGCTATCGCACTGTTCATCAAGAGCAATCTGCGTGGTGTCTGGCGTGTTGCCGTACCGGTCATTTTGCTGGTTCTGGCTGTGCTGCTGCGCGTTATCGACGCGAAATTCTGGGGTGTGGTGGCCATGGGTGGTTCGGTTGTCATCCTGTTCTTCCTGCCCTGGCTTGACCACTCGCCGGTTCGCTCGATCCGTTACCGCCCGACATGGCACAAGTATCTGTACGCCGTCTTCCTGGCCACGTTCGTTATCCTGGGTTACCTTGGCACACAGGCACCCAGCCCGGCATTCAACCTGATGAGCCAGATCGGCACCCTGATCTACCTCGGCTTCTTCTTGCTGATGCCTGTCTGGAGCCGTCTGGGCACCTTTAAACAGGTCCCTGACCGCATCACGTTCACTGCTCACTAAGCCTAACCGACACGGAACGATTATGATTAAAAAGCTGCTTGGTGCCTTGGCGCTTTCCCTGACCTGCACCGTCGCCGCGGCGGCCGGAAGCGATTACCCGCTCGACCGTGCCCCCGATCGCATCAACAATATGGCATCCCTGCAAAACGGCGCCAAACTGTTCGTCAACTACTGCCTGAATTGTCATAGCGCGGTTTCCATGCGCTACAACAAGCTCACTGACATCGGCCTTACCGAAGAAGAGATCCAAAAGAATCTCCTGTTCACCACCGATAAGGTCGGCGACCTCATGACCATCGCCATGCGTCGTCAAGACGGCCAGGCCTGGTTCGGTTCCGCGCCACCCGACCTTTCCGTCATTGCCCGCGCAAAGTCGGTCAACCTTGGTCCTACCGGTGTCGATTACGTCTACACATTCCTGCGTGCGTTCTACCGCGACACCTCCAAGCTCTCGGGCTGGAACAACGCGGTGTTCCCAAGCGTTGCCATGCCTAACGTGCTCTGGAACCTGCAAGGGCCAGTCACGTACTCCAACGCGCATACCCAACGCGTCGAGAAAGATGGTAAAACCGATTGGGAACGCGTCTCCACAACCTTCGACCCGCAAGGTTTTTCCGAGCAAAAAACAGAAGTGCTCGCAAACTACCGTGGTGTTGAAAAAACAGAAGTCCTGTTCAAGTACGCCAGCCAGGCCAATCAGGCCAAATTCGACAACGATGTTGCCGACCTGGCCAACTTCCTGGGCTGGATGGCTGAACCCGACCAGCTGCTGCGCAAGAAGATCGGTGTCTGGGTACTGCTGTTCCTGGGCCTCTTCCTGGTGGTTGCATGGCGTCTGAACGCGGCCTATTGGAAGCACATCAAGTAACACGCTTACTCGCTGCAACCAACGTAACGGCATCCTTGCCGTTACCCTTCCGGAAACCAGGCGTAACCCCTTACGCCTGTTTCCATTTCTGAGCAACGATTTTTCAAGCTCTTGTTTTCTTACTCAGAGGATCCCTCGCCATGATGGTGCTCTACTCCGGAACTACCTGCCCATTCTCCCAGCGCTGCCGTTTCGTGCTGTTTGAAAAAGGCATGGATTTCGAAATCCGCGATATCGACCTGTACAACAAACCTGAAGATATTTCGGTCATGAACCCCTATGGACAGGTGCCGATTCTCGTCGAACGCGACCTGATTCTGTATGAGTCGAACATCATCAACGAATACATTGACGAGCGCTTCCCGCATCCGCAGCTGATGCCTGCCGACCCGGTCATGCGGGCCCGCACACGCCTGTTCCTGTTCAATTTCGAAAAAGAACTGTTTGTCCATGTTGGCGTGCTTGAAGACCGTACCAACACCGACGAAAAGGCTCGCGAACACGCTCGCCAGAACATCCGCGACCGCCTGTCACAGCTGGCACCACTGCTCATCAAGAACAAGTTCATGCTAGGTGAAGAGTTCTCGATGCTCGACGTTGCCGTCGCCCCGCTGTTGTGGCGCCTTGATCACTACGGCATCGAACTGCCCAAAAATGCAGCGCCCATCCAGAAGTACGCCGAACGCATTTTTTCGCGCCCTGCCTACATCGAGGCGCTGACCCCCTCTGAAAAAGTCATGCGACGCTAAGCACCATGTCCGAGTCCTCGACCAAACCCTACCTGATCCGCGCACTGCACGAATGGTGCACCGACAACGGTTATACGCCACATATCGTTGTAACCGTCGACCAGAATACCGTCGTGCCACCGGCGCACATCCACGATGGCCAGATCACCCTGAATGTGGGTTGGCTGGCCACCAACGGTTTGGTCCTGGGCAACGATTACATTGAATTCCAGGCTCGCTTCGGCGGCATTACCGAGCATATTTTTGTGCCGGTCGCCGCTGTTTCGGCCATTTATGCCCGAGAAACCGGGGCAGGCATGGGCTTCGAAATCGAAGCGTCGCTACCTTACCCCGGCGGCGAATTCGTGGCCGAAGCCGAGAACCCGTCCGTTACGCCGGCATCGGCCGCTGGCCCCGCGCCGGATAACGAGCCACCACCCGACAATGGCGCCAAGCGGCCACAGCTTAAAATCATCAAATAAAAACGCCAGGAAATGAACGCGCCGGCCCGGGAATAAAAGGCCGGATCGCTGCCTATCTCGAGTCAAAACCGGAGACATCATGGATACGTTGCTGCAAGAC
>JAAYID010000098.1 GCA_012744285.1 Alcaligenaceae bacterium | reverse complement strand
CGGTAGCGCCGCCAGGCCAATGAACAGGCTGGATGTCATCATGATGTTTGGCCCTTTTGTGCAGTCGATGGTGTGCCGGTGATGGTGTGTTGCCAGAAACGCAGCGCCTGCATCAGAAAAATCAGCGCCGAGATAGCGGCACACAGGGCAATGAACAAGGCAATCGGTGCCATAGGAATTTTCAGGAAAGGCGTGGTGTCGCCATATCGTGCGATGGCGGCGCAGGTTCCGGCAGCGGTCTGGGCCGTCCGGGCCAGACCGCTGCGTGGGGGCTCCGGTGATGCGGGTATCTGGTTCATGGTGTGTCCTGGCAAGAGGGGAAGGGAAGCGGGATTGATGCGGGTTGGAGATAGTTCCGGTTCAGTTGCGCGGTGTCCGGACAACCCAGTTGCGTCAGCGCGTCTTTGTATTCACTGTGCAGGATATCCAGCGCACGGCGTACGCCATGTTCTCCGGCACTGGCCAGGCCATAGAGCGTTGCCCGCCCGAGCATGACGGCACTTGCGCCCAGGGCAACGGCCTTTGCGATATCGCTGCCGCGCCGGATGCCGCCATCGATCAGTACCTCGAAGCCGGGCATGGCGGGTAGTCGGGCCAGGGTTTCCAGGCCGGTGCAGGCGTCGTCCAGTTGCCGCCCACCGTGATTGGACAGTACGACCCCGTTGATGCCCATGGCCTTGCAGCGCAGGATGTCGTCGGGGTGCAGTACGCCCTTGACGAGCATTTTGTGAGGCCATTGCTGCCGGATGGCGTCCAGCGCCGACCAATCGAAACCGGCATCCATGGATCGGCTGAGCAGTGCGGCACGCGCGGTGGCGGTTTGAGCTTCGGGGGTATTGAAGTTGCCCAGCACGGGCTTGCGGTGTCGCATGTAGCGCCATGACCAGCCCGGGTGGTTGATGCCATCCCAGAGGGTTCGCGGTCGCAGACGCACCGGTAACGCAAAATGGTTGCGCATGTCGCGTTCGCGTTTGCCGTTGACGACAACATCGACAGTGACCACCAGGCACTCGTAACCGGCTGTTTTGGCACGTTCGACCAATGACCGGGCCAGCGTGCGCTCAATCACATACAACTGGAACCACAGACGACCGCCGGCTTGGGCGGCAATATCTTCCAGGGGCAGGCTGGACGCTGTTGACAGGGTGAACGGGATTCCACAGTGCTGTGCGGCCTTGGCCAGGGCCAGATCCCCGTCGGGCCAGAGCAGCGAGTTCAGTCCGGTTGGCGCGATCACGGCCGGAAAGGCGGCGCCAGCCCCCAGCACGGGGGTTGTGGTGTTGACGTTGCGCAGGTCGACCAGGCGCCGTGGCAGAAAACGCCAGTGCCGGAATGCATCGGCATTGGCCTGAAGGGTGCGTTCGTCCTGGGCGCCGCCTGCCATGAAGTCGTAGACCATGGCAGGAAGTTGACGGCGGGCTTGCCGGTGAAGGTCTTCGATGGTGATCCACGTCATGCGACGATAGGCGTGGCCGGGGTGTCCCGGCTGAACGCTTGCCTCCTGTCGTTGTGTGTGTTGCTGTTTTATGTGGCGTTTATTATGTCGTCCCTATTAATATAAGACAATAAAACATAACTAATAAATAACATTAGAAAAATGAATGTTGATGATGTTGATCTGAACCTGTTGCGCTTGTTCGACGCAATTTATACCCGCCAAAAAATCAGCCTGGCGGCGGATGCGTTGGGCATCAGCCAGCCTGCTGCCAGTCAGGGGCTGACACGGTTGCGAACGATGCTGGGTGATCCGTTGTTTGTCCGCGCACCCGGGGGCGTGCGCCCCACGCCGCGCGCCGAGCGCCTGGCCGTTTCGGTACGCAACGCGCTTGAGATTCTGGATCAGGCGCTGGCGGATGCCGACCGTTTTGATCCGGCGTTTTCGCAACGGGTGTTTCGTATCCAGATGATGAGTGATATGGGCGAGGAACGTTATCTGCCCAAGATGATGCGGGAAATTGAGCAGCACGCACCGGGTGTCCGGGTGGAAACGGTGGATTTGCTGCAGACCGACCTGTCGCTGGCCTTTGACAAGGCCCAGGTCGATTTTGCGTTTGGCTCATTGCCGCGCCTGCAGGGCTGCCATTTGCAACCGCTGTTCGATGACCGCTATGTGGTGTTCTTCCGTAAAGATCATCCGGTGTTGCGTCACCAGAATGGCGGCAGTCCTCCGGTATCGGTATTGCAGTCACTGGAGTTCGTGGCGGTGCATACGCACGCCGATACCTCGCGCATTCTGAAACTGCTGGGCCTGGAGGGGCGCTTGCGGTTGGTCACACAGAATTTTCTGTCCTTGCCGTTTATCGTTAGTGCGACCAATTTGTGTGTGCTTATGCCCGGCAGTACCGCGCGCGTGTTCAACCGTGACGGAGGGTTTGGCACGATTACACCGGATTTGCCGCTGGGCGGTTTCACGGTGTCATTGCACTGGAGCCGACGTTTTCACAATGACCCGGCCATCATGTGGTTTCGTCAGGTCGCCACGCGGTTGTTTGCGACCACTTGAGTCAGCGGGCCAGATGCGCGACCGGCACTTCCCGGGGTAACTGTGCATTCGGTAACATCCCTATTACAATCGGCGCATGTCTGAAAAGCGTCAATTATCAACGTCGTTAACCACTTTCCTGGAATCCATGAGATCACTTGGGGTCAGTTCTTTGCGCGATGCGGTCTCCAGTCGCGGTCATTCGCGCGATTTTGCCTATGCGCGTGGCGATTACCTGCGCAGTCGCATCATGATTGTCGGGCTTATTTTGCTGGTGCTCAGCCCGTTCTGGATGTTGATTGACAGTTTCATGCTGCCCAGTAGTGCGGTGGGGTATGCCTGGCTGGGGCGGGCCATCATGGTGGTCGGGTTGCTGGTGACGGTGGTGCTGGCCTGGCGTAGTTCGGGGCGGGTGCTTCAGACGCGGTTGGCGGCGGGTCTGCTGATTGCGTTGCCAGCGTTGTTCTACGGGCTGGTCGTGCTGGGGATGCCGTCAGATTGGGATGGGCAGTTGATTGGCTATAGCTTTATCCCGTTCATGCTCATGGTGATGCTGGCCATTTTCCCGTTCACTTTGATCGAGTCGGCGATTGTCGGAGCAGGCTTGTTGTTGCTCGAGGGGTATGCCTTGCATGCGGGTGGCGTCTTGATGACTGCCGCAGGTTTGCAGGAAATGTGGCTGCTGGCCGCCCTGATGTGCATCACCCTGACGTCGAACTATTTCCATCTCGGGCTGTTGTTGCGTCTGTACCGCGAGGCGACACACGATCCATTGACCGGGTTGCTGAACCGCGG
>JAAYID010000097.1 GCA_012744285.1 Alcaligenaceae bacterium | reverse complement strand
GCGTCAAACCCTGCACCGCAACCGGCATGAAACTGTCTTCTACCGCCACAAAACCCAGCGGCATCATCATGCACGCCTTGGGCAGTTCCTGAATAACCAGCGGCGCAACAGCGTCAGTACTGGCAAAAGCGTACGAGGCATAGCGCACCCAACGCTTGCCAGCGTGGCGCTCACGGGAAACAACCTGAATATCGGGCATTACAACTTCCTTGGAAAATAGGGTTTAAAGCGCTTGATAGTTTAACGTCGCCATAAGGCCGGGGCACAGCCTGACGCCTGGGCATACTCTGACGCAAAGGCACGATCTGAAGCCTGGGCACGGTCAACCCACGCACCGGACAAGCTGACCGGCAGGGCAGGTGAGCGAAACCATGCCAACCCAACCTGTGCCGGCACCTAATGCACCGTCGGCCCACCCAGACCAGTTTGCGGTCGCGCCGGGTTTTCCAGCCACGGCAGCGTTAAAGGCAAATGCCACTGGGCCTCGTGCGCCTTGGTGATCAGCAATTCAATCAACTGGTGAATATGCTCGGCCTGCAGCAGCATGGCAAATACCGGTTCGTGCGTGCTGGGCTGCGTCATGGCCTGCGGCATGGGCAAACCGGTAAACGCAATGGCAAGTTGTTTGTCTTGCAAGCGTGTGGTTAGTTCCGTGGCCAAATACAACGCCGGTGGCTGCACGGTTTCAGCGCTGGCGTCATCAGCAGACGCTGGCGAAGGCTCAGGCGCCGGGGCGGCAGCCTGGGCGCTGTCCGCGTCACGTTTGGCCTGCATGGCCTGCTGATGCGCCATTTGCAACACTTCTTGCCAGTGCTGCGCCGGCGTTTTCTGCAAACCGGTCAGCTCGGTCAGGTTGACCAGCAAACGCTGCAGCACAATCATGGCCATGCGACGGGTCAGCAAGACATTGGCCACGCCATGCTCGCCACGCTCGGCACGAAGAATCAAACGGTCTTCGTAGGGGCTGAACGTGATGTTGAGTTGTTTGCTTAACCAGTAATCCATAAGACAAGCGCGTTCCGTTGGGGTGAAGGGTCTTTAGTGTACCCGGGTGGCAGAACGTTCAGAAATCCAGCTGCTGCTGCGTGATACCTAACGCCGCAGCAATCTTTTGCACACTGGCTTTGCGTAAGCGGGTGCTGTTCTCTTGCTGGGCATACGCAGATTGGCTAACCCCCAGGCGTTGGGCTATCTCGGCTTGTGTCAGCCCCAAATGCTCGCGCCATGCTTTGGCCGGTGTCGCACCATCCACCGCACGACTGATCACATCGTGAGGAATCAACCCATGCCCGGCGCTATAGCTGGCAATGTACTCATCGTAAGGAATAACAACAAAAGCCGGACTACCGCCAGCTCCGTTGATGATTTGAATGTTAGTAGGTACGTTCATCGCGTTTCCTCACCTCCTGGATTTCAACGACCTTGAGATAGCTACTTGATAATGATGACCCAGCTTGCGCAGCTGCTTGGCCGCTTTTTGTGTCCAATGGATCGTGCTTGCCATTGATTATAAGCTTTTTATTAGTTATTTATAAGTCAGATGATCATATACTGTGCAGCTGCCCCATCCAAGGTAACGCATTCAGAAAGTTACCGAAAAACAGGTTGCAGCACTATTCGTAATAGACACAACGGCGAAGACTTTGAACGTTACCTGAACTCAGTCCCCGACGTTCCGGATACAGCGGATAACGCCTGAGCGTTCAGGTAGCGCAGCCAGACATCTGCTGAACCCGGCGGCAAATTCCCCGCCCGGTCGAGAACGTCCAACGCATCGGCCTTGCTGGTGTTAGCTGCTATTTCGCGCAGCCGTGTCATAGAGCATTTGCTCACGGATCAACAGCCCGTCGTGAATAAGCTCGACGTAAAGACGGTTTTCGGAAACACCCAGCGCTTCAGCCAGGCGCCTGCCTCGGACGCGCTCATCCTCCTGGATTCTTAATGGAAAAGAAAGCTTGCTCATGATGGCCCCTTAGTGTGTCAGAGCGTGCAGCAACTGCCCGGGTGTAAGCAGGCAATTTGGGGCATGTGTGTTTTTTTTCGGTTCAGCCAACAAGCTCCGACAAAGTGACCGTTGCGCCACGGCCGGAACTTGAGATCCCCACATCAGACTGACCTACGAAACCAACCAGAACGATCGCTTCGTAGTCTACTCCGGTACTGGAATCGCCCCACATCAGCACGTCGTAGGTCACCAGCGAATCGGCTCCGCTCGCCCCGGCAGTAAACGAATTCTCGCTTGAGTTGTAAGTGCCACGGGTAAACACGATTGCATCGTTCTGTCCTGCCACACTGGACGTCGAGGTCGCAACGCTAGAAAAAAAGTTCCAAGTGACGCTACGATAAATTTCCAGTTTGTCACCGACACCCAGGCCAGTGTAGATATCCATGCCGTTGGTACTGACCGATGACCCCGTTGCGTTGTTTGCGCCAGAGTCGTTGTCGCGCAACACCACCCAATCTGTTCCTGTGCCGACATTGATCGAATCGGCCCCCGCACCACCGGTGATGATGTCGTTACCGCCGCCGCCCGTGAGCACGTCATTCCCTGACGCACCATTCAGCTTGAGTGCTTTGGTGTAACCGGTAGCGTCAATTGCCCCCGTGGCGCCGGCCACAGTGACGGTTAACGCGTTATCCGTCAGAGCAGCATTAAGGTCGGTTTTGCTTGACGCTGCCGTGGAAAACTGGCTGTCGGTCAAGCTCATGCTGGAGATACCCTCGGCCTTGACCTTGGCAATATGAGTGATGACGTCTGACTCATTGGAGGTCACCGCACCCAAGGTAACCGCGTTGTTCGCCAGCTTAGCCGCTACGCCGTTCGAGGCCAGTTGCCCGGCGGTCAGGGTAATGGCGCTGATGCCAGCGTCTTTGATTTCGTTAATGTCCGCCACAATGGCTGCGACCTCTGCAGAATCGGTCACGTTGCCGCCAAGGGTGACACCGCCATTCGACAGCTTGCCCAGTGCAGAAGCATCGGCCACAGACTTGAACTGAG
>JAAYID010000096.1 GCA_012744285.1 Alcaligenaceae bacterium | reverse complement strand
GAGACAGGGCTGCGCCAGATCAAAAAAGGCCAGGGTTTTGGCACCCCACAAAGCAAATGCCGAGGTAATGCCCCAGGGGCGCCCGGCCAGGGCCAGGGTGCCAAAGTTGAGGATAACCAGTGCGACAGCGCCCCACACCAAAGGCCAAGGACCACGCAGCAGTGAATTGAGCCCACCGGTTGATGTTGCATGGCTGATGATCTGCCCATGGCGACGTTTTTCAAAGACAACGGTCAGCCAGTAGATCAGGGCAAACACTGCCAGGTTAGACAGCAGGGCGGGCCAAAGGCCCCAGGTTTTTACCAAGGATACGGGGGGCAGGGCCGGTAACGAGCCCCACCACGGAAAAAGCCAGGCACCGATGACCGAACCCACAATGAAAAATGCCAGCGTGACGACCATGCGGGTGCTGCCCCCGCCCACGGCAAACAGGGTGCCCGAGGCGCAACCGCCGCCCAGTTGCATGCCAATACCAAAGATGAATGCACCCAGCACCACCGAAAGCCCGGGTGGCGAAACAAAACCGTTTACCGCTTGCCCGGCCAACGTACCCTGGGCAAGAAACGGAAAGAACAGGATAACGCCTGCGGCGAGCATCAGCATTTGTGCGCGCAGCCCGGCACCCTGGCGGTCTGACAGGAATACACGCCACGACGACGTAAACCCAAACGATGAGTGATAAAGGGTGATGCCCAGCAAGATGCCCACAACCCACAGCGCGGCCTGGCGGCCACTGACGGTTTCAGCAATGTAAAAAATACCCGCCAGTGCGATAAGCAGCGCAATGGTAAGGGGCTTGATGTTCAGTCGAACCGGACCGGTCGGTCCGGGCAAGGTGTGTGAGGTGGACATGATGTTTTTTTAAGTTGTGTGATAGCGATGCCGTTCAGCGGCACATGCGCCATTTATTAATAACCAATAGCAATAATGGAAAGGTTTGATAGAACGCAGGACAATATGTTAATCGTTTCAGCCGATATTTTCATGTCAAGTGGTTTCTATATTTCTTATGGAAATAAACTTATCGATGGTTGGCATACACTTTGGCAACGCAGGTTCTTGCACGGGCTGGCCAGATTCGTCTGCAACTTTTGGGTGATGTGTGTTGGGTGCGGGTTGCTTCGCGTTCATTACTTCGGGTCGTCGGGCGTCGGCTTTGTATTTCAGTTTATAAAGGTAAAACCATGAAAATCCTGATTGTTGGCGCGGGTGCTGTCGGCGGCTTGTTCGGTGCGAGTTTGCATCGGGCAGGCGCCGATGTGCAGTTTTTGGTGCGCCCGGCGCGCAAGGCGTTACTGGATGCCGAAGGGCTAACCGTCGTCACCCCGGCCGGCGAATATCCGTTCACGCCGCGCACCGTCGTGGCCAGCGACTTGCAGCCGGGCTATGAGCTGGTCATTCTGACCAACAAGGCATACGCCCTGGATGGGGTGATCGCCGATGTGCGAGCAGCCGTTGGGCCGCAAACCTGGTTTTTGCCGCTAATGAACGGCTTGCGACACCTTGACGCCCTGGACGCCGCATTTGGTACTGATCGCGTGTTGGGCGGCATCGCCATGACAATTGCTACGCTGGCTGACCCGACGCATGTGCAGGTGGCCAATGCCTACAGCAGCATTACGGTTGGGGCGAGGTCGGCGGGCCAAGTTGAAATGGCACAACGGGTGTGGCAGATGCTGTCGGACTCCGGGATTGAAACCGGATTCAGCGAGCGGGTTATTGACGATATGTGGGACAAGTTCTGCCGGATGGCATCGTTGGGTGCGGCCAACTGTTTATTACAAGGCACGGTGGGCGAATACATGCGCAGCCGTGACGGCGGCGACATTGCGCTGCAGTTATTCCACGAGTGCACTGAAACGGCAAAGGCGGCAGGTCACCCGATGCATCCGCAGGCGGTGGCGGGCTTCCAGCGGGTGCTGACAAACCCGAAGTCGTCATTCAATTCATCGATGTACCGGGATATGCGGGCGGGGTTGCCCATCGAGGGCGATCATTTGGTTGGTGATATGGTGCGCCGGGCTCAGGCAGCAGGGGTGCCCTGTTCGTTGCTGGCCGTGGCGTTGGCCGTGCTTGAAACCTATAGCGGGCGGTTAGAAGCCTGAACATGGATAGCTTTGGGCGCGGCCCCGATGGGGGTGTTAGCCAGTGCCAAGCGGCAGCATCGTAGCCAGTGGAATAACCAGAATCACACTTTAATGCGCTGAAAAATGTATTTTTTAACGATAATATGCGCATAAAAGTGCGGTTTGAACGCGATTAAGCAAGAACATCCATGAGCCATCCTTGCCCCGAAGAAACCGATACCCGTCACTCTTGCGGCTGTGGCAGCGCTTCCGGCACTGAAACCATCGTCGTCGCCCCGCCCAAGCCAGAATCGCAAGGCATACCGGTATTCCGCATTCCTACCATGGACTGCGCGGCAGAGGAAGGAGAGATCCGGCACGCATTGGCAAAGCTTCCCGGGCTGCGCTGCCTGAGCTTTCAACTCGGGGCGCGGACTCTCGCAATCGATGCCCCTGCCGAATCCATCCCGCTGGCGCTGGATGCGATTCGCAAAGCAGGATTCAAACCGGTTCCATTGTCCGGGCCCGTAGGACAAGACGGTGATCATGACCACGCGGGTCACGACCACCCTCACAGCCATCACCACCACCCTCACAGCCTGGGTGGCGTTGCGCTTCCCGAAGGTTTGCCCCGATACGTCTTGGCCCTGGTTTTGGCCTTTGGGGCTGAATTAATTTCTTTCTTTGCCCCGCATACGGTGGTCTTCTCGGGCGTCGGTATGGCCCTTGCGTCTGTCGCCATCGGGCTGTCCGGGTTTTCGACCTACGTAAAGGGTTTGGCAGCGCTGCGCAACCTGCGCCTGAATATCAACGCGTTGATGACCGTCGCCGTCACGGGCGCTTTCCTTATTGGTCAATGGCCGGAAGCCGCCATGGTGATGGCGCTGTATGCCCTTGCCGAACTCATCGAAGCGCGCTCGGTAGACCGCGCCCGCAATGCCATCAAGGGGCTGTTGGACATGACGCCAGAGAAGGCGCAGGTCAGGCAAGCCGACGGTTCATGGGTAGAGTGTCTGGTAAAGACAGTCGCCCCAGGCGCAATCGTTCGGGTTAAACCGGGTGTGCGTGTTCCACTCGATGGGGTGATCGTCGCAGGGGCGACTTCTGTCGACCAGTCTCCCGTGACCGGGGAAAGCATTCCCGTCGATAAGGCTATCGGCGATGCCGTGTTTGCAGGCACCATCAACGCCACTGGCATGGTCGAGGTCCAGGTCAGCGCAGCGGCCAATGGCACGTTGCTGGCCCGAATCATCCATGCGGTGGAACAGGCCCAAGGGTCGCGCGCGCCCACACAGCAATTTGTGGACCGCTTTGCCGCCATCTATACGCCCTCCGTCTTCACGCTGGCTTTGGCCGTGTGCTTGCTGACGCCCTGGTTGATGGGTTGGGCCTGGATGCAGGCTATCTACAAAGCCTTGGTGCTTTTGGTCATCGCTTGCCCCTGCGCGTTGGTGATTTCCACCCCCATGACCGTCGTGAGCGGGTTGGCAGCGGCCGCGCGCCGTGGCATCTTGATCAAGGGCGGCGTCTACCTGGAAGGCGCCCGCAAGATCAAGGCGATTGCGCTGGACAAGACCGGCACCATCACGCTGGGCAAGCCCAGGTTGGTGGCTACCGAAGTTCTGCCGACTGACCAGTCAGAGCCACAAGTCTTGCGTTGGGCGTCAGACCTGGCAGGGCACTCCGACCATCCCGTGTCCAAAGCCATTGCCCAGGGCCTGGGCATCCAGGGCAATGGGCCGCTTGAAGGCTTCACTGCTTTGCCGGGGCGCGGTATTGAGGCTAAAGCCGATGGCCTTGCCTTGATTCTTGGGAATCACCGGCTGATCGAAGATCGTGGGCTTTGCAGTCCGCAGATTGAAGCTCGATTGGCCGAACACGAAGCGCAGGGCCGCACGGTCACGATGCTGGCTTCCAGCACACAAGTTCTCGCAATCTTCGCAGTTGCCGACACCATCAAAAAGAGTTCGCGCGACGCCATTGCAGAACTTCATGCCCTTGGCGTGGCTTCGGTCATGCTGACGGGTGACAACGTCGCCACAGCCCGGGCCATCGCAAGCCAGGCTGGCATTGACGATGCGCGCGCTAATTTGCTGCCCGAAGACAAACTTGCGGCAGTTGAAGAAATGCAAAAGCAATACGGCTACGTTGCAATGACCGGCGATGGCATCAACGACGCCCCAGCGCTGGCCCGTTCCGATATTGGTTTCGCCATGGGTGGCGCGGGAACCGATATCGCCATGGAAGCGGCAGACGTGGTGATCATGAACGACGATCTGCGCCGCATTCCCGAAGCCATCAGGCTATCACGCAAGACCCAGACCATTCTTTGGCAAAACATTGCACTGGCCCTTGGCATCAAGGCCGTGTTCTTGCTGCTGGCATTGTTCAACGGCGCGACCATGTGGATGGCGGTATTCGCCGATATGGGGGCAAGCCTGCTGGTCGTGTTCAATGGGTTAAGAATGCTGCAAAACAAATGCTGATGTGCTGGCACATCCAGACAGACCACAACGAAACCTCTGTCCTGTTCCGGAGGCCATAAAATACCCACCCCGTTAAGCTTAAAAACCAACTGGCATTTGCAGCATAACCGACGATGCGGCTGCCACTATCGTCCCCCTGGTAATAACGGGACGTTTACAATGGCTGATCCTCCCCTGACCTGACCCTGCAGAAAAAAAGCAATTATCACCATGAAGCCCGGACGAAACGACCCTTGCCCATGCGGAAGCGGTAAAAAATACAAGCAGTGCTGTCTGGGCAAGGCGCTGAACAAACCGCTCGATATCGTTGATGATATCGAGCAAATTCTTGCCATGAATCCGAATCTGACACTGGATGAGCTGAATGTCGTTCTGCAAAGCAGGATGCATGATCTGAACAATCGTCCGAACCCGGATTTTTTTGGTTTGACGCCAACACAGATGGCCAATTGGCTAAATGCGCCGTTCCACGATTTGGCGTGGGTTACCGTCAGCACGCCCAGTGATCTTTCTGGCAGCCCGGTCATGCGCTATTTAACGCTGATTCTCGACGAAGCGCTTCAAGGTGGCGGGTCGTTCAAGGCCACCAGCAAAGGCAACTTGCCTACTTCACTGGTTAAACAGGCCAGTGAACTGTTGCCCGAGTTTGCTGTGTCGAAGTTTCCGGTTTCAATCTACCTGAACGAATACGCCGGCGCGAATGAAGACAAGTTCAACGCGCTGCACTATGCCCGTGTCCTGGCAGATATTGCCGGCATCATTTACCAGCGTGCAGGTCGTTATCATGTAAAAAAAGCTGCCCTGAAAGAGTATCAGCGCAAAGGCATTCAGGCCTTTTTCAAGCCGATGCTGGAAGCCGCGGTTACCGGATACAACTGGGCGTACATGGATCGGTGGGACTATGATGTTGATTTAAGAACGTTCTGGTTATTTATGTTGTGGCGTCTGCAAGGCCATGCCAGTGTTGATCAGTTGATGGATGACATGCTGACGGCATTTCCTGATTTGCTGTCAATGTTTCCACCCGACGATTATGCTCCGCCGCAAGCACTGCTTGAATCAATGATCGAGGCGCGCTTCATTGATCGCTTTTTGGGGTATTGGGGTTTTGTCGTTATGGACCCGAAACATTTTGCCAGCGGGGCACAAACGCCCCGGGTGGTCGAGATACAGCCGTTGCTTAAGCAAACGTTTGAATTTTCGATTGAAAACCCGGTGTAAGCAGCTGGTTGCAAAGCGACCAAAAGCAGGCGGTGCCCGAGCAGGCGCTTCTTATGTGTCAGCTTGCACGACTGCCCCGGGCGTGGCAGGACAATCAGAACCCCGAACCCGGTTGCTTGAGGAATTCCATTTCTTCCGCGGTTGATGTTCGGCCCAGAATTTCGTTGCGGTGAGGGTAGCGGCCGAAACGCTCAATAATGTCTTTGTGCCTGATTTCATAAGCCAGATTGTTTTCGAGGCCGGGCTGGTTGAACACAGTCATTGCCACGTGGTGGATGGCCAGTGATTCGCTGTGCATGTAGGGCATGTACAGGAAGGCGCGTTGTTGAACGGTCAATGACAGGTCGGTTTTACTGGCAACAGCTTCTTGGGCGAGGGCAAGTGCCAGTGGGTCGGTGGCGAAAGACCGGGGGTCACCGCGAAACATGTTGCGGGAGAATTGATCCAGAATAATGATTTCGGCCAGCCGGCCTTGCGGGGTTGCACGCCAGGCGTAAAGTTCGCAGTGCCGGGCCTGACGGTGCACTTCGCTGAAGCGCTCGCGGATCAGAGTGTCCAGGGAGGGGTTTTTGTCGAACCAGTCTTTGGGTTCGAGCTCGGTGAACCAAAAGTTCAGGATGGTTTCGGGCGTATTCAGCATAAGGCTTGTTCCTGTTCATATCATGTATCGTCAGTGTAGCGGTGATGTGACATGCTAGACTCAATTGTCACCGGGTCTGAAAAATACCTGCTCTCAGGAGTTCATGTCATGTGCGCACGCAGGGTAAGTCTTGAATCTGAGATCAATTCATCTTTGGGTAGTCATGCAAGTGTGGCGCTGCCCGATGGGCCGCATCCGGTCCGTCGCAAGATGCTTGCGGCCATGGGGTGGGCAGCTTCAGGCGGTGAATGAAGCGTTACGCACAGTCCCGGTGGAGTGGGGGTTTGGCTTGGGTTGGGACGATGTGCATCAGGGCGCCTTTGCCACGTCGGATATCCGCGCGTGGCGGAAAAACGGGGGTACCCTGGTTTACGGCTCTGACTTTTACGTTCTGCCCGACCATGAACTGGCGGTGATGATCACTGGCACCAGTACCGCCTACAAACCCGATGCCATTGCCGAGCAAGTGCTGTATCAGGCCCTCGTTGAAAAGGGCAGTCTTGCCCGCATGCCCGAAAAATTGGGGCCGACAGCTGACAAGGACGTCAGCCCCTATGCGGTCAATGCCGCAGATCTACAGGGCATCTACGCCAATTATCAGGCGATTTTTCGCGTTTCTATGGCTGATCAGCCCGATGTCGTACAGGTGCACAAGTGGGAAGACGGGCGTTGGAGCGAGAATGCGATCTGGAAGCGCAGAGCTGACGGTTTATTTGCCGATACCGACAAGCCGGCAACGGCATTCGGTCTGGCGCGTCAGGGTAAACAGCGTTACCTTACGTTGCAGATGCCATCAGATGCCGGGTATAGCCGCATTGATCTGGCGTTTGCCCAGGCATTGACAGCACAACGGCCTGTCCCCGAGGCCTGGACATCGCGTATGGGCCGCACCTGGGTCGTCATCAACGAGCGTTACACCTCGCTGGCCCTGGCAGGGGGTGGTCCTGCCCTGACGTTGTTTGCCGTGCCGGAATTGCCCGGGTACATTGGCGTTAACGCCGGGCTTGCCAGCACTGAAAATCTGCTGCTGGTGGCCAATGAACCTGATGCCGCACGCATGTGCCTGAACATTCCGTACACCATGAGCCGGGATTTGAATGATTTGCGGGTAAAGCGCTGTGACGGCCAGGATGATTTGCGTTTTGGCCGGATGCTGTTCAGGTCGCTGGATTCCATGCCACTGCTTGAGGCAGGCGCTACCTGGCAGGCCCACGTATCGCCGCACGGACATGCCTTGGGGGTTCGCGCCGCCCGTTCCATAGAGTTTCAGGTTGAGGGTGCGATAGCCGCTTTCGTGTACGACGCCGATCTTGCGCCGGTTTATCCGGATCAGTTCCGGGCCAGCCCGGACGGTGTGGTCAGAGCAGAGGATGTGTCCGGAACAGTGCTAAAGCCTGCGCGGGTACGCGTACCGAAAGGCGGTCTGGTGTTGTTGTATGGTGAGGCAGGCAGCGTTGTTTCGGTAACAGCGGCGGTGTGAACACAGCCTTTCTTCAGTACGTTATCTGAGTGGTCGTTTCCATTGTTAACCGTTTTTCGATGAAATTTTTATTATTTTGCCTTTTTTAGCGCTGTTTAATGACAAGTCATAATCAACGTCCTTACCAGGCCGACGTGGCCAGGCTGGTTGAACACCTGAACCTCAAGCCTCATCCGGAAGGGGGCTTTTACTCCGAAAGCTATCGTGCGGCCGATACGGTTGTACGAACCCTTGATGGTGCCCAACGGGCAAGTTCAACCGCCATTTATTATTTGCTTGAACGCGGCGCTTGGTCCGCCTGGCACCGTATTGCGTCGGACGAAGCCTGGCACTTTTATGCCGGCAGCCCATTGAAGGTGCAGGTGCTGATGCCGTCCAAAGAACTGGTCACGCACGTATTGGGGCCCGCACTTGAGCAGTCTGGCTGCGTGTATCAAGCCGTCGTGCCGGCAGGCTGTTGGTTTGCTGCCGAACTGGCAAACCCGGACAGTTTTGCGCTTGTGGGTTGTACCGTTGCGCCAGGGTTTGAGTTTTCTGAGTTTGAATTGGCCGATGGGGCGCAACTATTGGCCGATTACCCGCAGCACGCCGAGGTGATTCACCGGTTGCTTCGGTAAGCATTCATTTTCTGGATGATTGCTTCAGGATTGAAGTTACAGAATCGTTAAATCCGCACACCTGAAAATACTCGATATGAAACCCGGACGAAATGACCCTTGCCCATGCTGGAAGCGGCGGTGACCGGCTATAACTGGGCTTACCTGGATCGGTGGGGATATGACGTTAACCTGAGAACCTTCTGGCTTTTCATGCTGTGGCGTCTGCAAAACCATTCCAGCGTTGACCAGTTAACCGATGACTTGCTGACGGCATTTCCTGATGTGCTGTCAGCGTTTCCGCCCGACGATTACGCTCTGCCAGAAACTCTGCTTGAATCAATGATCGAGTCACGCTTCATTGATCGTTTTCTGGGGTTTTGGGGCTTTGCCATTATTGACCCGAAACGTTTTCACGACGGGACGAAAATTGGGCGCAAGGTTGAAATACAGCCGCTGCTCAGGGATACCTTTGAGTTTTCAATTGAAGGTGCCACGCGATAATCCTTGCCTCCATCCGCCGCGTTGGGGTCTGGCACAGGCTCAGCCAGCCGATAGCTGGAAACCCTTGTACACGTTTGCTGTCGTTGCCACAATGTCATGGCTACCTTCTCTCTGCCCCAGGTTGGAGATTCAACCTCTAACATCTGTAGAGGTTCCAACTATTCCGACAGCGAGGGTATGTCAGGCATCTTTGAAAATACAAAGTAGCCTCTTGGAGCCACTCACAAGCTTTATTTTTTGAAATCCAAAAAACTAACAAGCAGTTAGACTGCGAAGTCTTCGCGTGATGAGCCACGTTTTTCGGCCTCAACCATCCAGCCTGGCGTTCGCCCTCGACCGGACCACTCTTCACCATTTGGACCAATGTACTTGACAACAGCAGGTTTCTTGGAAACCGTTTTCTTGCCATAACTTGCCAGATCTTCCGATGTAATACCGTATTGCTCCATTTTTTCTTTGATATCGCGTATGACCTCAGCGACTTCTTGTTTACGCAGTTCTTCGGCCTGTTTGAGGAGTTCTTCCGCCTGAGATTTCAATTCATGATACGTTGCCATTATGTATTACCTTTATCATTAAGATTAAAGGGTTAATTCTACATTAGCTTTACAACCAGCCAGATGTAAAAATTTTAGTCAATTTTGAAATCAAATTGGATTAGTGAACTTTTTATTCTGAAGGAATACATGAATGGAAATCGGCGATCATCTTGTTTCCCCTCGCGTTGGCTATACTCATCACAGAATTTACATTTGAAATTCTCAGGTAATTCATTACTCAGGGTTCGTTGACGGAATTTCAAGTGGTGAAATTGAAATAACGTCTTTGAAAGAATTTTCCAGAGGGCAAAAAATTAAGGTTAAAAAACATCTTTTTCGAACCGATGGCCCTGACGATAGTGTTCAGCGTGCTTATAGCCGACTCGGAGAGGACTGGTATAACGTGTTATTAAATAATTGCGAACATTTTGTGACGTGGTGTATTGTTGGGGTTCATTCCAGTAGCCAGGTAAATTCTGGAATCTTGGCTACGGCAGGTTTAAGTAAACTCGCAACTGGTTACGTTGCCAAAGAGCCCATCGCTAAAATAATCGCAGAAAGTAGTGGTAAAGCAGTTATCGGGAAGGGAAGTTCCGCTCTAGCTTCAGGAGTGATGAGCTCGATTGGTGGCGTTTCAGGAGGAAATGCGGCAGGCATTGTTGCTGGAGCCGCAACTGGAGCAGGTTTGGCCTCTGCTACGGGCGCTGGCGCCAGCGTTGTTGCGTCAATCGCCGCAGGCAGTATTGCAACAGCAGCAGCCCCTTAGCTCTGACCGCAGCGGCGGCGTTTGGTGTAGGTTACGGCGCTAAAAAGTTGTATGACTGGATTTTCGCTTAGAGACCGACATTAATAAAATGCCACACACAACAGAAAAACCTCTATGACTAAAGCGAAATTAACAGTTCTAATTGACGACAACGCCCACTACAAAGACGAGCGCGAGCGTTATGTTCTTGGTGAGTTCGACACTCTAGATGTAGCCCTGTCTGCATGTCGTTCCATTGTTGACAATTACTTAGCAAATGCCTATGAAAAAGGCATGTCGGCAGGCGACTTGTATGTAAGTTACACCCAATTCGGTGAGGATCCGTTTATCGTCGGCGCTGAACAACTTACCCCGTTTTCAGCTTGGGATTACGCTAAGCAGCGGTGTCGTGAGCTATGCAGCGATGCGTTTTAGTCTAAAAGCAATAAATAGTGAGCCTATATGGTAATGAGTCTTATTTCATTTTCGGCGTGGTGGTCAAGGTAGAGTATTCCTCTCAATGAACTCACCACTTGTCGCAGAAAAATTCTGCTTATTGAGCATTATACCCACCACTTGGCGCTTGATTCTGGTGGGTACACGTTGACCCCGGTTGACCAGGAAATAAGTTATGTAATTGATTTTTATGAAAATTATTTACTCTGGTTGACCTCAGTAAACATCACTCAATGTTCTGTGCCTGCTCCCTCATCTGTTCGATCAGCAGCTTCAAATCAATGGCGGCACGGGTAACCTCCAGGCCGGCGGCTTTCGAGCCGAGGGTGTTGGCCTCGCGATTCATTTCCTGGAACAGGAAATCCAGGCGTTTTCCAACACTACCCGCCGCGCCTTTCGCGGTTTTCCCGGCTTTGGCGTCACCGGTAGTCAAAATATGCTGCAGTTCAGCCAGATGAGACTTCAAACGCTGCAGTTCTTCAGCCACATCAACGCGCAATGAAAACAGCGAGGTTTCCTGTGCAATGCGTGCCGACAGTTCTTCACCGCTGATTTGTGCAAACCCGCCCGGGTTGGCCGCTTCCAGGGCTTCGCGCAGGCGGTTGGCCAGTTTGGCCTTGTGCTCGCTCAGTAACTGCGGCATGGCCGCTTCAACATCAACCACCACCTCATCAATTGATGCGGCGCATTCCAGCATCATCTGGGCCAGCCGTTGCCCTTCGCGTTCGCGGTTGGCCTGCATGTCGGCCAGGGCGTCGTCCAGGGCCTGTACTGACAGTTGTGTCCAGGCTTGCGGGTCGAAACCGTTGGTATCGCCATTACCCGAACCTTTGACCAGTTCCGCCAGCGAAGGCGAAGGCGTGTCGGGCAGCACCTCACGGGCCTGGGCCAACTGGGTTGCGACGGATTTCAGCAAGGCATCGTCAAGTACCGTAGCGGCCTCGGCACGCGTTCGTGCATATGAAAGCCGCACTTCGACCTTGCCCCGTGTCAGGTGTTGTGACAGCTTTTCGCGCAAGGCACCCTCGGCAAAGCGCAGGTCATCGGGCAGGCGAAACGTTACGTCCAGGTAGCGGCTGTTGACGCTGCGAACTTCAAGGGAAACCTGGCCCTCGGGGCCTTCGGTGCGTGCGTTGCCAAACGCGGTCATGCTGCGAATCGTCATGGAATTGTCCTGTTGCTGGGTTCATGGTGCAGACTGAAATGCTTTAACATTGATCCTTGAAAATTTCGTTGGCGTCCAGGCCTTTTCGTGGGCCTATGCCGTCAATTCATTGAAGGAAAACACTTTTGTCTGCTACTGATATTGTTCGTCCGTCAGGCCGTCAGGCCCAGGCCTTGCGCCCGCTCTCCATCATCACCGGTTTCACGCGCCATGCGGAAGGCTCGGTATTGATCAAGGCCGGTGACACCCATGTACTGTGCAATGCCAGCGTACTTGAAAAAGTGCCGCCGTTTTTGAAAGGGCAGGGCAAAGGCTGGGTCACGGCCGAATACGGTATGTTACCGCGCTCGACGCACACCCGGTCTGACCGCGAAGCGGCCCGGGGCAAACAAAGTGGCCGTACACAAGAAATTCAGCGCCTTATCGGTCGCAGCCTGCGGGCGGTATTCGACCTTGAGGCCCTGGGTGAACGCACTCTGCATCTTGACTGCGATGTATTACAAGCCGATGGCGGCACCCGTTGTGCCAGTATTACCGGGGCCTGGGTGGCCGCTGCGCTGGCGGTACGCGGGCTGTTAAACCAGGGTTTGTTGCAACGCAACCCCATCAAGGATCACGTCGCCGCCGTTTCGGTCGGGTTGTTCAAGGGCCATGCTGTGCTTGACCTCGATTATGACGAAGACTCGTCCTGCGATGCCGACATGAATATCGTCATGACCGGGAAAGGCCACTTTGTCGAAGTTCAAGGCACGGCCGAAGGTGAAACGTTCGATCGGATTACCCTTGATGGTCTGCTTGACATAGCGGCTGGCGGCATTGGTCAGCTGGTGAAATTTCAGCAGCAGGCCGTTGACCTGGCCCAATCTAAAGGGTAGGGCATGAGCACTGTCGTATTGGCATCCAACAACGCCGGAAAACTGGATGAATTTTCCCGGATACTGGCCCCGGCCGGTATCCAGATGGTCGCGCAGGGTACGCTGGGCGTAGGTGAAGCTGAAGAACCTTTTCAGACCTTTGTAGAAAATGCGCTGGCCAAGGCCCGCCATGCCAGCCTGCAAACCGGCTTGCCGGCGCTGGCCGATGATTCGGGTCTCTGCGTTGACGTGCTTGACGGGGCGCCCGGTGTTTATTCGGCGCGTTTTGCTGCCATGAATGGCTTTGAAAAGTCTGATGTGGCCAACAACCGTTATCTGGTCAGCCAATTGGCCGATGAAACCAACCGGCGTGCCTGCTACGTGGCCGTCCTGGTCTATGTGCGCTCTGCATACGACCCGCGTCCCGTCATTGCCGACGGGGTTTGGTACGGTGAAATCATTGATCAACCGCGTGGCGGCAACGGGTTTGGCTACGACCCGCATTTTTTCATTCCGGCGTTAGGCAAAACGGCTGCCGAGCTGTTGCCGGACGAGAAAAATGCCATCAGCCATCGTGGCCAGGCCTTGCAGCAGTTGCTGGGCAAGTTGCGTAATCAGCTCCAGGCTTGACGGCCTGTTTTTGCGCCTGAAATCATGCGTCCTGTCATCCCCATCCAGCCTGAACGTCCAGGTAGGCCGAATACTGCAGTCAGTGAGAGTGGCCATGCCCCGGTTTCCATGACTCAGGCTGGCCGCATGTCATTACCCGCAGGCACCATCCCGGACCAACCGTCGGGCCGCACCACGCTGTCAAGCTTGCCGCCCTTGTCACTGTATGTGCATGTGCCTTGGTGCGTACGCAAGTGCCCTTATTGCGACTTCAATTCCCATGAACTGAAGGGCGAATTGCCCGAAGCCGAATATCTGGCGGCCTTGCAGGCCGACCTTGAACAGGCCTTGCCCCTGATCTGGGGTCGTTCGGTGGTATCGATTTTTATCGGGGGGGGGACGCCCAGCCTGCTGTCGGCGGCAACGCTTGACGCGATGCTGGCCATGTTTCGGGCCTGCCTTAACCTGTTGCCAGATGCTGAAATCACCCTGGAAGCCAACCCGGGCGCGGCTGAAGCGTCACGTTTCAAAGACTATTCCGCCAGCGGCGTCAACCGCATGTCGCTGGGGATACAAAGCTTTAATGATCAAGCCCTGAAAAGCCTGGGTCGCATTCACGATGCCGCCCAGGCCTGTGCGGCCATCGAGATGGCCCAGGCGGCCGTCAATCGGGTCAATCTGGATGTCATGTTTGCGTTGCCGGGCCAGACTGCGGCTTTGTGCGCGGCCGATTTGCGTCAGGCCTTGTCGTTCGGTACCGGGCACTTGTCGCTGTATAACCTGACACTGGAACCGAATACGGTATTTGCCAAGTATCCACCAGACGTACCGTCCGATGACGAGGCGGCAGTTCTGCAAGACCTGGTGGCGCACACCCTGGCCGATGCCGGATTCGAGCGCTACGAAGTATCGGCCTACGCACGGGCCGGTCAACGTTGCCTGCATAACCAGAACTACTGGGAATTTGGCGACTATCTGGGCATTGGTCCAGGGGCCCACAGCAAATTGTCGTTTCACGACCGTATCGTGCGGCAGGCCCGGCTGAAAAATCCGGCCAGTTGGATGGCCCAGGTTCACCGGCGTGATGATTCCCATCTGGCCCAGTCGGAACAGGTCATGCCGGAAGATCTGCCGTTTGAATTCATGTTGAATGCCTTGCGGTTGCATGATGGCGTCAGTGCGGCCACCTTTGTTGAGCGTACGGGCCTGTCGATCGCCGAAATTACCCCGGCGTTGGCACGGGCAACGCGAAAGGGCTTGTTGGTAGACGATCCGACACGCTTTCAGGCAACAGATCTGGGCTGGCGCTTTCTGAATGATTTGCAATCCGAATTTCTGGATTAAAGTGTGAAAATCGCGCAATCGCACCATGAAACGCACCATAATAGTGCATTCGCACCAGATCAATCCGGTTTCTTTCCCCAACCATGCCGGGTTTGTCCAGTTTTTGGTGCATCAAGTCCCGAATCAGGCACCTGAAAAGTTGGCACGCTTATTGCTTGAGTATCGGTATGCAGTTCCGAATTGTTGACCCCTAAATGTTCAGGAGTTCTTATGTCCACCCCAGAAGATGTTGTTAAGTTGATTGCAGACAAAGAAGTCGCCTTTGTGGACTTCCGTTTTACCGACACGCTTGGCCGCGAGCACCACATGACCGTGCCGGCACACACTGTTGACGAAGAAAAGCTCGAATCGGGCCAGGCGTTTGACGGTTCGTCGATTGCGGGCTGGAAGGGCATCGAGGCCTCTGACATGCTGCTGATCCCGGATTCCAAAAGCGCACGCATGGATCCGTTCCGTGAAGAAAATACGCTGATCCTGACCTGCGACGTCGTTGAGCCATCTGATCTGAAGGGGTATGACCGTGACCCGCGTTCGCTCGCCAAGCGTGCGGAAGCCTACCTCAAATCCAGCGGCCTGGGCGATACTGCCTATTTTGGTCCTGAACCCGAGTTTTTCGTTTTTGACGGTATCACCTGGAATGACGATGCATCAGGCTGCTTCGTGAAGATCAAATCCGAAGAAGGCTCCTGGTCACGTGGTCTTGAGCTTGAAGGCGGCAACCTGGGCCATCGTCCCAGCGTCAAGGGCGGCTATGTGCCCGTTCCGCCGGTTGATTCGTTTGCCGACATGCGTTCCGAAATGTGTTTGCTGCTGGAGCAGCAGGGTGTTCCGGTTGAAGTGCACCACCACGAAGTGGCAGGCCCCGGCCAGCTTGAAATCGGCACCAGGTTCAGCACTCTGGTCGAACGCGCCGACTGGAACCAGATCATGAAGTACACCATCCACAACGTGGCTCATGTGTACGGCAAAACGGCTACATTCATGCCCAAGCCCATCGTGGGTGACAACGGTTCCGGCATGCACGTTCACCAGTCCATCTGGAAAGACGGCCAGAATCTGTTTGCCGGTAACGGTTACGCGGGCCTGTCTGAATTTGCCCTGTATTACATCGGCGGCATCATCAAGCACGCCAAGGCCTTGAATGCGATCACCAATCCGGGTACCAACTCGTACAAGCGTCTGGTTCCGCACTACGAGGCTCCGGTCAAACTGGCTTACTCGGCACGCAATCGCTCGGCATCGATCCGTATTCCGTATGTCGGCAGCCCGAAAGCCCGTCGTGTCGAGGCGCGTTTCCCCGATCCTCTGGCCAACCCTTACCTGGCCTTTTCGGCCTTGATGATGGCCGGTCTTGACGGGGTGCAGAACAAGATTCATCCCGGCGATCCTGCAGACAAGAATCTGTATGACCTGCCGCCTGAAGAAGACGCAAAGATCCCGACCGTTTGCGCTTCGCTGGAAGAGGCCCTGGCCGCGCTGGACGCTGACCGCGAGTTCCTGACCCGTGGTGGCGTATTCAGCAACGACATGCTGGATGCGTACATCGAACTGAAAATGGCCGAAGTCACACGTCTGCGCATGACGTCACATCCGGTCGAGTTCGACATGTACTACAGCCTCTGATCGGTAAAAGGCAGATCGTGACATGACACACCCTGAAAGTTACGATCTGCTGGCTACCGCAGTGCTTCTGGTTGACAGGCAAGGCGATGTTGCCTTCGCCAACAGCAGCGCTGAAGAACTGTTTGGTTTGTCGCGGCGCCAGATGCAGGGTATTCCGGCTCTGGCGCTGTTTCAGCCTGACTTAACCCTTGATATCCATTTTTCTGACGCAATCACCGGAAAATTTGGCATATTGCGACAGGACGCCAGTATTCGTGCGTCGGGCGGGTTGGGAATTGCAGTGAATCTGGCTGTTGTCCCGCTGGATCATCAGCCTTGGGCGGCCCTGCTTGAAATTCGCGGGCTTGACCAGCATGACTTGCTGGATCGAACCCTGCAACTCAGTAAAGAGCTGGATGTCCAGCGCGAGTCGCTGCGCAATCTTGCCCATGAAGTGAAGAACCCGCTGGGGGGTATTCGCGGTGCGGCCCAGTTGCTTGAGGTCGAACTGGATGACTCGTCACTGCGTGAATACACCCGAGTGATTGTGGCCGAGGCCGATCGTCTGACCAGCCTGATCGACAGGCTCATTGCCCCGCAAGGCGATACTCTGGCACGGATGCGTTTCAACATCCATGAGGTCTGCGAGCGGGTTTATACGCTGGTCAGCGCCGAGTTTGCACAACGAATCCGGTTTGTGCGCGATTACGACGCTTCGGTGCCCGATCTGGTGGGGGACTTGCCCAGGCTGGTGCAGGCCTTGCTGAACATTGCCCGCAATGCGTGTCAGGCCCTGACTGAACACCCGGGTGATGAGCCGCCCAAGCTGGTGTTCCGTACACGAATTGGTCGCCAACTGGTCCTGGCGACCCGGCCAGTGCGTATGGGTGTCATTGTTTCGGTTATTGATAACGGCCCCGGCGTGCCTGCCGACTTGCAGGAAAAGATATTTCATCCACTGGTTACCGGTCGTGCCAGTGGCAGTGGGCTGGGCCTGAGCCTGGCCCAGGAATTTGTGCAGCAACATGGCGGTGTGATCGAGTTCGATTCACGCAAAGGTCATACTGAATTTCGAATGGTGCTGCCGTTGGAGTAGATAATGAAACCGGTCTGGATAGTCGATGATGATCAAAGCATCCGTTGGGTACTCGAAAAAGCCCTGTCCCGTGTGCAGATCTCGACCAAGTCATTCGAGTGCGCGGATGACATGCTTGAGGCACTGAGCCACGAAACGCCTGCGGTTCTGGTCACCGATGTGCGTATGCCTGGCAAAGACGGCTTGACATTGCTTCAAGAAATAAAAGCAGCGCACCCGAACATGCCGGTGATCGTCATGACGGCGTATACCGACCTGAACAGCACCGTGGCGGCGTTCAAGAAAGGGGCATTTGACTATCTGCCCAAGCCGTTTGACATCAATGACGCAGTTTCGCTGGTGCAACGGGCGATTCCTGCGGAACCCGAGCCCGAGAGCTCAGCGCCTCTGGTGCCCCCCATTGCACCATTAAAGCCGCGTCTTGGCGATGGACCTGACTCACCGGCGCCGGTCATGATGAAGTCGTCGTCAGTCGCCATGCAGGAAGTGTTTCGTGCCATTGGCCGATTGGCGGTATCACCGGCCACCGTGCTGATCACCGGTGAGTCGGGTACGGGTAAAGAATTGATCGCACGCGCATTGCATCAGCACAGTCCGCGCGCTTCAGGGCCTTTCGTGGCGCTCAATGCCGCTGCGATTCCCCGTGACTTGCTTGAGGCCGAACTGTTTGGCCATGAAAAAGGGGCGTTTACCGGCGCCACACAACAGCGTAGGGGCCGGTTCGAAGAAGCTCACGGGGGCACGTTGTTTCTGGACGAAATCGGCGACATGCCCTTCGAGCTGCAAACCCGGTTATTGCGGGTCCTGGCGGAAGGCAGTTTTTACCGGGTGGGTGGTTCGCAGGCTATTTCCGTCGACGTCCGAATTGTGGCGGCAACCCATCAACCGCTTGAGCAGCGCGTGGCCCAAGGGCAGTTCCGCGAAGACTTGTTTCATCGTTTGAACGTGATTCGCTTGCGGCTGCCGCCGTTGCGTGAACGCAAGGAAGACATTCCGGCGCTGGCCGAACTTTTCCTGCAAAACAGCGCCCGTTCTTTGGGCGTTGCCCGACGTCGTCTTACGCCGGCCGCACTGGAAGCACTCAAGGCTTTTGATTATCCGGGCAATATCCGCCAGCTTGAAAACTTCTGCCATTGGCTCACAGTCATGTCGTCAGGGCAACTGGTTGACGTCAAGGATTTGCCTCCCGAGATTTCGGCGGCCAACACACGTCGTCTTGAGGCCATGACGGGCAGTGCACAGGCCGTGCAGTCATCCGTTTCAGGGACAGCGACATCGGCAGCGACGATGTCAGCGGGGGCCGACCAGTCGTTGCTGGCGCAGTGGAAAGATCTGCTGGCACGCACCGCACAAGAAAAACTTGACCGCAATGAGCCGGCCATCATGGCCACGCTGACGCGTGAGTTTGAAAGTTGCCTGATTACCACTGCGTTGCGGCACAGTCGGGATCGTAAAGCCGAGGCCGCCCAACGATTGGGAATTGGTCGCAATACGCTAACCCGGAAGTGCCAGGAGCTGGGCATCCGGGCCGGTGACTGAGGGCCGGGCCGAAGCAGGCGATGAGCCTGCCTGCACTGGCCCAAGTCAATGAGACGGCAGATGAAACGAGCTGCTTAATCTTTCTTGCGCGTATCGTGCTTGAGCAAGCGTTCTTTTTCGCGCGCCCAGTCTTTATCGCGGGCCGTATCGCGCTTGTCATGCAGTTTTTTGCCACGCCCCAGCCCGAAATCCAGCTTGATACGGCCATTTTTGTAATGCAGGTTCAGCGGTACCAGCGTGTAGCCACGTTGCTCGACCTTGCCGATCAGCTTGCTAATTTCCTCGGCCCGCAACAGCAATTTGCGGGTTCGGGTGTTATTCGGGTGAACATGGGTGGACGCCGTGGCCAGCGGGCTGATGTGCATGCCGATGATGAACAATTCGCCATCGCGCACAATAACGTAGCTTTCCTTGATCTGAACATGGCCAGCCCTGATGGCCTTGACTTCCCAGCCCTCCAGGACGAGACCGGCCTCGAAGCGCTCTTCGATGAAGTAGTCGTGGGTGGCTTTGCGGTTTTCGACGATGCTCATGTATGGGTAAAGCTATAAACGGTAAAATGAATCTGACATTCTAGCGACTTACTTCATTCAATGCATACTGTTCAACGATCTGTCCTCGTCCCCCATACCTGTGCCCAAATGTTCGATCTGGTTGCCGACGTTGAGAAATACCCCGAATTCATGCCTTGGTGCGGTGGTTCGGTGGTGCAGTCGCGCGACGATCACGGCATGCAAGCCTCAATTACCATCAGCTTTGCCGGTATCAAACAATCGTTTACGACCAGAAACCATCACGACTATCCGCGCCAGATAGACTTTGAGCTAGTGGATGGCCCGTTCTCACGCCTGTCGGGCAAGTGGGAATTCAAAGAACTGGCACCAGATGCCTGCAAGGTGATTTACACCATGGAATACGCGTTTTCCAATCGGGCCCTTGAAATGGTGGTAGGTCCGGTGTTCAACCGTATTGCCTCCAGTTTCATCGATTCGTTCACCCAGCGGGCCCAGGATTGCTATGGCTGACGTCTCGCTGCAGGCTATTGAAGCCACGGGTATCCAGGTTGAAGTCATGCTGGCCTGGCCAGACCATTGCTGGCGCAAGGCTCTGGTGCTCCCTGCAGGGGCCACCGTGGCCGATGCGTTGGCAGCCAGCGGCGTTGCTGCCGAGTATCCCGACCTTTTCAGCGAGGGCCTGTCCGTCGGTATTTACGGGGTGGCTTGCCCGTTGACGCACACGGTTTCGCCCGCTGACCGTATCGAGATTTATCGGCCACTGCAGTTTGACCCCAAAGAATCGCGCCGCCGCCGCGCGCTCCACAAACTGGCGCAAAAGCGGGCCGGAAAGCTGGCCGCCGGGCGTATGCGCAAGGCCCGGCGCCTGGCCGCACCGCCACCTTGATTTGGGTCAGCCAGACCGTTATCGCGCGGTAGTTGCCATCCTGTTGTGCCCCTGACCCTAACGTTCTTCTTACCCTTTACGCCAGCCGCCCATGACACAACCCTTCAGCGTTGCGCCGGTCTTATTCGAAACACTTCCAACCCAAAGTGGTTACCACGTCGGTGTGGCCTGGCTGAACCAGCCGCAGGCCCTCAACGGTTTGTCGCTGGAAATGACCCAAGCCTTGCAGGCGCAGCTCAATGCCTGGGAGGCTGACCCTGCAGTCGCCGTGGTCGTATTACGGGGTAGCGGTGAAAAGGCCTTTTGTGCGGGTGGCGATTTGCAAACCATTTACAAGAGCCTTCCGGCGGTCCCCACGCATGACGGCTGGGCCAATGACTATCTGAAGACCTTCTTTCGGGTCGAATACGCCCTGGATCATCACATCCACTGCTACAGCAAGCCCGTAGTGTGCTGGGCTAACGGTATCGTCATGGGGGGTGGTGCCGGCCTCATGATGGGGGCCAGTCACCGGATAGGCACGCCGTCAACCCGGTTCGCCATGCCGGAAACCACTATCGGCATGTTTCCCGATGTGGGTGGGACCTGGCTGTTGAACCGAATGCCGGCCGGCGTTGGCCGGTTTCTGGCAATGACCGGCACCAGCATCGGCGTAGCCGATGCCTACGCATTAGGTGTCATCAACTATGTTTTGCCCGATACGGCGTGGCCTGAGCTTTTAAACAGGCTGGGTACGGCCTCGTGGGGTCAAAACCGTATGCAGAATGACGCAGTCATTCACACCTGCCTGGAAGCGCTTGGTCTTGGGGCACCCGACCCCGGTCCGCTCATCTGCCACGCCCCGGAAATGGCCCGTTGGTGTGCCGGGCCAGACTGGTATCAGGTGTACCAGACGCTAACGGGTTTACACGGATCTGATGACGTCTGGCTTTCACAGGCAGCGCAACGCCTGAAAAAAGCCTGCCCGGCCACAGTTGCCTTGTCATTCGAAATGCTCAAACGGGGTCGGCATTTGTCGTTGGCCCAGATATTTCAGATGGAATATACCGTTGCCCTGAATGCGACCGCCCGAGGCGACTTTCGCGAAGGGATCCGGGCCTTGCTCATTGAAAAAACCGGTAACCCCAAGTGGTCACCGGCTGACGCGGATCAGGTCGACACGCCCCTGGTTGATGCGTTTTTTGTACCGCCGTGGCCCGACGACGAGCCCCATCCACTGGCCGTACTGGGGTACTGAGCTTCAGTCGTGCGGGTCAATCGGGTAAGGCAAGTCGGCCAAGGTAACCACTGGCCCCTGCGGGCTGCCCAGACGAAAATCAGCCTGGCCAATGTCAGCCAGTTGCACTTCAAGCAGAAGATGTGTTGTGCCACCTGAATTGACGGCATTTACGATGCGCCCGACGGGACCATCAGGTGCCTTGGCATTGAACGTGTCTTGCCCGGCCAGTGTCGTGGCGTCCAGGCTGTTGTCGGTAACAACCCCGCGAGCCATGCGCCGCTTGACCGTGCCGCGGTAATGGCTGCGTGCCACCACCTCTTGCCCTGGGTAGCAACCCTTTGTGAAACTGACCCCGCCAATCAGGTCGAAGTTCAGGGTTTGCGGAATGAAAAGCTCTTGGTTGGCCAGTTCAACCCAGGGCAAACCGGCGGCGATGTCGTCAGCCGCCCACCGGCGGGTGGCATCGTCGGCGAGCCCTTGAGGTTCATCCGTATTTTGTTGATGTGACGCAACGAACCACCAGCGGGCCGGCGCCTCTGTTGCAGAGGGTGCCGCCACAAACATGCCCTGGGCGGTGGTTGTGACCTGCCAGGCCTGAGCCGATGCCGGCAAGTCATCAAGAAGGCAGCTCGGGGGCAGGGCGTTGTTGCCCTTGTCGGCCGTGACGCCGTAAACCACTACGGGCAACAGGGCCAGTTTGACTTTGGCACGCAGGACAAACATCGACAAACGTTTTACTATGGCAGGCGCGATATCGCGTTTAACCAAGGCTCTGTAGACCGGTTCGGGTGCATCATGCGCTTTCCACACAACCAGGCTGGCCAGCATACGACCTTTAGGCGTGCAATAGGCCGCCAGACAGGCCGTGTCTTTCGACAGGCCATTGATGTCGTTGCTTAATTGCCCCTGCAAAAAAGCAGCGGTGTCTGCACCAGTGGCTTCAATAACAGCCAGGTCAGGCAAAAGGGCGGTGGTGTACGGGGTGTTTGTCATACGTAAACTAAGCGATTAAAAACGTTGGTCGTTAACGCTTTATCATAGCGGTCTTTCTGCATGGGTGCAGGTATAGTCGGGCTGACGACAGGGCTTTGCGTCCTGGTTCGGGCTCCTGGAACTGAATGGCAAGTTTTCTGAAAAAAATAGTTATCGGGTTGGTGGTACTGGTTGTACTGGGTCTAGGTGTCATCGTCGGTGGTGGCTGGTATTGGGCTAACGCTCCAGTCACCCTCCAGGGTGAGACGGCGCGTTATCCCGTACAAAGCGGCAGCGGGCTGCGTGCCATTGCCCGCAGCATGAACGACAACGGCATCCGTATTCAGGAAGACCTGTTCGTGGGGTTGGCACGGCTGCTCGAATTTGATACCCGTATCAAAGCGGGCACCTACGAGGCCAGCCCCGGCGACTCGCCGCTGGCATTGCTCGAACGCATGGCCAGCGGCGACATGTTGCTAAGCCGCCTGACCCTTCCCGAAGGCTGGACGTATGCGCAAATACGCCAGGCCTTGCGCGTAAATCCTGACGTACGTCAGACCCTCGACGACAGTTCTGATGAAGAGCTGATGGAGCAGCTGGGCATTGACAGCTCCAGCCCCGAAGGCTGGTTCTATCCCGATACCTACATCTTTGCACCGGGCACGCCTGACATCGACATCTTGCGCCGAGCCTACGCCTCGCAACAGGCCATACTGGACGAACTTTGGGAAAAGCGTGCGCCGGAACTGCCTTTGAAATCACCTTATGAAGCACTGGTGCTGGCGTCGATCATTGAAAAGGAAACCGGTCATTCCGAAGACCGGGGCCGGGTCGGCGGGGTGTTCATCAATCGACTGCGCATCGGTATGCCGCTGCAAACCGACCCGACAGTCATTTACGGTATGGGCGATAAATACCAGGGGCGTATCCGCAAGGCTGATCTGCAAGCGGACACCCCCTGGAACACCTACACCCGTGGCGGCCTGCCGCCGACACCCATCGCCAATAGCGGTCGCGCAGCCCTTGAGGCTGCCCTGAACCCGGAGCAGCACAAGTACCTTTATTTTGTGGCACGCGGTGATGGCACCAGTGAATTTTCTGAAAATCTGCGCCAGCACAACAATGCCGTCGCCAAATACATTCTTGGGCGTTGACTCATGGCAATCAAAAAAGGTTTGTTTCTGACGCTCGAAGGGCTCGATGGGGCCGGCAAAAGCACCCATGTCGATTGGCTGGTCAGCCGCTTACAGTCGCATGGGCTTGATGTCGTGTGTACCCGTGAACCGGGCGGCACTGCGCTGGGCGAGACCCTGCGCAGCCTGTTGCTTGCCGAACCCATGCACCTGAAAACCGAGACACTCCTGATGTTTGCGGCACGATGCGAGCATCTCGAAGCGGTGATTCGCCCAGCCCTGGCCCGAGGCGCCTGGGTGGTCTGCGACCGGTTTACCGATGCCACCTTTGCCTACCAGGGGGGAGGTCGTCAGTTGGGCGGCCCCGCCATTGAAGCACTCGAGGGCTGGGTGCATCCTGACCTGCAGCCTGACCGTACCTGGCTGTTTGATGTGCCGCTTGACGTCGCCCGCACTCGCTTATCGGCCAGCCGCACGCTCGATCGTTTTGAGAAAGAAGACGAAGCTTTCTTTTTGCGGACGCGCCAGGCGTATCACCAGCGTGTCGGTGCTGATCCCGGCCGTTTCACTGTCGTTGATGCAACACGTTCCATCGAAGCGATTCGTGAATGTTTATATCTCGAGATCGAAACGCTGGTCACTGACTGGCAAACGAAGAAACCGGCCAGCGGGCTTATGAGCAAACCCGAAGTCAAGGCGACGCAGGCTTATGACTGACGCCGCCATTCCTGTTTTTTTGCCCTGGCAACACGAAACGGCACAACGCTGGCTGGCCGATCGTGAACGATTCGCTCACGCCTGGCTGATTCACGGGTTGGCCGGTATCGGCAAGACGCAATTCGCGCTGGCGGCCGCCACGGCCTTGCTGTGCGAGAATCCGCAGTCGGGTATGGCGTGCGGGCGTTGTTCTGCCTGCCAATGGGTGGCCTTGGGCAATCACCCTGATTTGCGACGCATTCGTCCGGATGCCGTGGCCGCGCTTGAAGGCGATGATACCGAGCCTGCAGATGCCGGTGGCGATGAGTCCACAGCGACTTCAAAAAAAACCTTGTCCAAAGAAATCCGTATAGACCAGCTGCGGCAGTTGCACACCTGGTTCAACACGGCTACGCATCGCGGGGGTTATCGTGTTGCGGTTATTTATCCGGCCGAGTCGATGAATGCGATTTCGGCAAATGCCTTGCTCAAGGTGCTTGAAGAGCCCCCGGCCAATACGGTGTTTTTGCTGGTTGCCGATGCACCTGACCGCCTGTTGCCGACACTGGTGTCACGCTGTCGTCGCCTGCCCCTGGCCGTTCCCGACCAGGCCTGGTGCATTGACTGGATGCGGGCACAAGGGGTCAACGATCCGCAAACCTGGCTCGATGCCGCCGGAGGCGCGCCCTTGAAGGCGCTGAAGGCCGCACAAGGCAATGAGTCGGCCTGTCCGCCCTGGCTGATGCGGTTGGCACAAGAGGCGCTTGCCCCGGCAACGCCCGATGTGGGGCCCATTGCTGACGCCCTCGAGAAGATACCGGTGGCAGAGTGGGTCGATGTATTGCAGCGCTGGTTTGTCGATCTGATGCTGGCCCTGCATTCAGCACCAGCCCGGTATTACCCTGATCTGGCCGAACGAACCGGGAAACTGGCCCGATCGGCCTCTGCCCAGGCCCTGGCCGACACAGCACGCTGGCTGACGCAGCAGCGCGCGCTGGCGGATCACCCCCTGAATGCCAAATTGCTTGCCCACACCACCGCACAACGTGTCTTGCTGGCGCTGGCACGTGGGCCAGTACAATAGCCAGACACTGCTTTACAAGCTCAATAATGCCTTATAAGCCCAACGCTTTTCCATCGTTCATTGTTTATGTACATCGATTCCCACTGTCATCTGGATTTCCCCGAGCTTGCCCAGGACCTTGACGCTATTTTGGCGCGCATGCAGCAAAATCAGGTCAGTCATGCGCTCGTCGTCAGCGTCAACATGCCAAATTGGCCCCGGTTGCTTGAACTGGTCAAGCCGCACGATTGTCTGTATGCCTCCGTGGGCGTACACCCCGATTATGAAGATGCGGAAGAACCGACGGTTGACGGGTTGGTCGAGCGCGCCCGATCGTCAGAAAAGGTCGTGGCCATCGGGGAAACCGGGCTTGATTACTTCAGGCTTTCCGAGCCCCTGGACTGGCAGCGCGAGCGTTTTCGTACCCATATCAGGGCAGCCCGTCAGGTTGATTTACCGCTGATTGTGCATACCCGCAATGCGCGTGAAGACACCTTGCGCATCATGCGTGAAGAGGGCGCTGATCAGTGCAGAGGCGTGTTGCACTGCTTCACCGAGTCATGGGAAATGGCCCAGGCGGCGATCGACATGAATTTTTATATTTCACTGTCAGGCATTGTCACGTTCAAAAAAGCGGTTGACCTTCAAGCGGTTGCAGCCCAGGTCCCGCTCGACCGTCTGTTGATTGAAACCGACTCACCCTACCTTGCACCGGTGCCTCATCGAGGCAAGACCAATGACCCTTCCAAGGTCATTCATGTCGCCGAGAAAATCGCGGAACTGCGCGGTATCACTGTGGCCGAAGTGGCTCGACAGACCACTGAAAATTTCTTCCGGTTGTTCAACAAAGTCCCTCACGGAGCTCATCATGGCTGATTCAGTAACGCTTGCAGGCTGGCCGTTATTACGCGCCGGCGTTGCTGCTGTAGCGCTGGCGTTTACCACCTCGGTGGCCGCAGTATCGCCCAACTGGTGGGTTGATGTTGCCAACGACCGTGTTGAAAAAGTAAAGACCGAGCTGGCGTTGGGCGAAGACCCCAATGTCAAGACGGCCGCAGGGCAGCCGGCCATCATGCAGGCCATTCAGGATCAGGCATGGGGGGTTTACGACCTTTTGGCCAGCCACCGTGCGCTGAACGTCAACATCGCAAACCAGAATAACGAGACCCCGCTGATGTATCTGGCGATCGTAGGTGATCTGGTGCGTGCCAAGGCACTGGTTGCGCGCGGGGCCGAAATCAATCGGCTGGGCTGGACCCCACTGCATTATGCGGCATCGAAAGGGCAGGTCGATATGGTGCGCTATCTGCTGGCCAACAAGGCGCTGGTTGATGCCCCCGCACCCGATGGAACGACGCCACTGATGATGGCGGCGTTCTCTGGCAGTGATGATACCGTGCGTGCCTTGCTCGATGCCGGTGCCGAGGTCACTACCCGGAATCTGTCAAAGCTTGATGCCGCCGACTGGGCGCGCAACAAAAACTTCAACTCGCTGGCTGACCGGTTGCAGAAACTGATTAAAGACACGGTGGCGCAACGCAATGCCGCCCGGGCCCGTAATGCTGCGCAGGCTGCCGTACCTGCCGCGGTTGACCTAACGGGAAGCGCGGTTACACCAATGGGTTCCGATGCGGTGTCGATCGGTGGGAATGGTGCATCGACAGGTAGCGGTTCCGGCAGCGGCCCGACAACGTCCGGGACGAATCGTCTTGATGGGCCCATGTCAGTGCCGCCCGGGTTGCAAAGCCCGCCATCGGTCATGCCGGCAGGAACACCACCCCGGTTGGCACCGGACCCGGCCCAATCCGGTGACACCGAGGGCACATCACGTTATTTTGACCTTGACCGTTTCAAATAACGTTCAAGCCCCGCGTGGCAAGAACTCGGGGCGCAAAACGCCCCGCAAGGCGTCGTAGGGTATCAGCAGTTCAGGCTGACCTGACGAATATGGAGCCAGCTCGTAAGACCCGTACTTCACGACCACCCCCATGTCTGTCAGCGCAAAATTGTCACTGGGCTGGAAAGGCCATAAACGCAGATAACCTTCGGGGTCGCTCTGGTAAGGGTCTTGGGTTTCGAGCCACCGGCCATGAGCGGCCTTCAGGGCCTCAACCCAGGCGCCTGTTTTTCCAGGTTCCAGGATTTGCGCCAGCCCCAGCACAATCTGACGGGTGTTGTCCCAGTTCAGGAACTGGGTCGCTGAAACACCGTGGGCAGCGCCAGTAAAGTATTGCCAGGAATCCAGCTCGATAACGGTAAGACCCTGGCTGCGGTAGCGCGTTTTGGCCGCCAGAACGACCTCATCACGTGGTGCAGCCGTTTCCCAAAAGTAATGTTCAAAGCCGGCAATAGTGTCGTAAGGCGGAGGCTGATCGGGGTTAAGCCCTGTCATGATGGCTAACGCGTGATCAATCAGTTCCGTCAGCTTCGCGTGCCCGGGAAGCACCAGAGAATCTACCGTCAGTTTTGGACATTCACCCCGGCAACCCGGCTTGGTACGCTTGAGTTTGACGGGCTGTGTGAACAAACCATCTTTTTCGGTCTCGGAAACGACCTGGTTGGCCGGTACGAGCGTGATGTTCGGGCTGGGCGAACTGGCACAACCGGCCAGTACCAGCAGGGCCGCAATAGTGCTGACCCGTTGCCATGTATGAAACACCGTAGTCATGCTTACTTGACCGTGTGGGCACCCTGACCGAACAGGATCTTCTTGGCCTCGTCGGTCTGTACAGTGGGTTGTGGATTGACTTCGGCAGCCCTGGCGTAGGCGCGTTGTGTGGCCGGACGGGCCTGAATGGTTTCAAACCAGCGCTTCAGGTTGGGGAAGTCGTCAAGGTTCTGGCCTTGTTTCGGGTGTGACACAATCCAGGGATAACTGGCCATGTCGGCAATCGAGTAAAAATCACCGGCCACAAATTCGCGGTCGGCCAGTCGCTTGTTCAGAACGCCATACAGACGCGCGGTTTCACGCACGTAGCGATCAATCGCATAAGGAATGCGTTCAGGGGCATACTGGGTGAAATGGTGGTTCTGGCCAGCCATGGGGCCAAGACCACCCATTTGCCAGAACAGCCACTGCATGACTTCGGTACGCTGGCGCAGATCGGTGGGCAGGAATTGCCCTGTTTTTTCAGCCAGATACTGAAGCATGGCCCCCGACTCAAAAATTGAAATGGGCTCGCCGCTATCGGCAGGAGCGTGATCGACCATGGCCGGGATGCGGTTATTGGGAGCAATTTTCAGAAAGTCAGGCTGGAATTGCTCGCCCTTGCCGATGTTGATGGGAATGATCGTGTAATCAAGGCCGGTTTCCTCAAGAAACAGCGTCACTTTATGGCCGTTGGGCGTGGTCCAGTAATACAGATCAATCATGGTTATCCTTCGAGTGCAGCGTTGATATCTTTTTCAAGGTCGGACGGGGCCGTGGTAGGCGCATAACGCGCAACAACACGGCCATCGCGGCCAACCAGAAACTTGGTGAAATTCCATTTGATGGCTTCGGACCCCAGCACACCTGGCCGGGACGACTTCAGCCACTGAAACAAGGGGTGGGCATTGACGCCATTGACATCGATCTTGTCAAACATCGGGAACGTGATGCGATAACGCGTATCGCAGAACTGGCGAATGTCATTGGCATCGCCAGGCTCTTGCCCGCCAAACTGGTTGCACGGAAAACCCAGCACGGTAAACCCGCGCGCCTGAAATTTTTCGTACAAGGCTTGCAAGCCTTGGTATTGCGACGTAAAACCGCAATTGGAGGCCACATTGACAACAAGCACCACCTGACCCTGGTAGTGATCCAGGGGCTGCAAGGTGCCATCAAGCAAGGTGGCGCTGAACGTGTCGAGCGTCGTCATGGGGCTCAGTCATCCAGTTCGGGCGTATAACCGGCAGCCTGAATCACCGCGTGAACCTCGGCGGCTCCGGGAACATCTTCCACACGCACCTTGTGGTGCTCAAGGTCAAACTCAAGGTGAGCATGCGGAAATGCGTCATGCACGGCTTTGGTAATGGCGCCAATACAGTGGTTGCAGCTCATGTCATTAACCGTAAACTGGATCATGGTGTGCTCCTTTTCAAGTCAGGTAGGGACGCGTTGACAATAACCGAAGGATACCCGATAGCGGTTGCCGGCGTCATGCCCGATGCCGATTGACAAGCACCGGCATCAACGTGGGTCGCCGTTAACGAATACGGGCCTGGTCAATGAGGCGACCCCGGCCGGTAGAGCGCGTACCCGCCCAACACCAGACCCACCAGGGCCACCAGCGCCCCGGTAAGGGTAATGCCATGCCAGCCCGCATACTGGTATACCGCTGCCGCCGTTAACGACCCCAGTGCCCCGCCCATGAAATAAACGGTCATGTAACCGGAATTCAGCCGGTTGCGCATGTCGGGGTTGATGCGCATGACGGCGCTCATGTTGCTGACATGCAGCAGCTGGGCAGCCAGATCCAGCACGATGACCCCCAGTATCAGGGCCCACAATGATGACGTCGCAAACCACAGGGGAATCCATGACAGCAGCAGGACCACCAGCGCGATCAGGCTGGCCTCGCGGTTGTGCCCCCGGTCGCTGGCTTTGCCTGCCCAGTTGGCGGCCAGCGCCCCGGCAACACCTGCCAGACCGAACAAGCCAATAATGGCTTCGGAATACTGGTAGGGCGGCTGGCTGAGCAGGAAGGCCAGAGGCGTCCAGAACAGGGCGAACAGCACGAACGACAGAAAACCCAGCAGGGCGCGAGTACGTAATACGGGATGTTGGATGACCAACCAAATGACAGACGAAATCAGCTGTGTATAGACGATTGACGTCTGTTGGCGGTGGTTGGGCAACGAGCGCCAGATCAACCCGGCCAGTAGGAGCATCACGAACGACGCCACGAAATAGACGGTACGCCAGTTGCCCAGGCTGGCCAGGGCTCCGGAAATGGTACGACCCAGTAAAATGCCGATCAACAGGCCGCTCATGACCATGCCGACGGCACGCCCTTTGGATTCGGCCGGGGCCAGCAGGGCCGCAAATGGTACCAGCATCTGGGTGACGGCAGAAAACAGCCCGGTGATGACGGTGCCCAGAAGCAACAGGTTAAGGTTTGACGACAGGGCACTGGTCAACAACCCCAGTGCCGTCAGCACCATCATCCCGGTGATCAGGCCTTTCTTTTCAAATTTATCGCCCAGGGGTACCAGTAACAGCAAGCCAATGCCATAGCCGATCTGCGATGCCGTGACAATGACGCCAACGGCGGCGTACGACACGCCGAATTCGTTGGCAATGGTGTCAAGCAAAGGCTGCGGGTAGTAATTGCTGGCCACCGCCGCACCGGCGGCGATGGTCATCAGCCAAAGCTGAAACAGGTTCACAACGTGTGCTCCGGCCAGGCCCAGCCAGTGATTTCAGCGCGATCCACCCCGTGTTCGTGAGCATGGCTGACACTGTCGATGCGCCGTGCCTTGAGCCATTCCTTGAAATGTGCACTGGCGTCACGCACGCGGGGCACATGATCCAGTACATCGATAGCCAGACTGTAACGGTCGACACCATTGAGAATGGCCAGTTCGAGCGGGGTGTTGATGTTGCCTTTTTCGCGATAGCCGCGTACATGAAAATTCGTATGATTGGCGCGTCGATACACCAGTCGGTGAATCAGCCAGGGGTAGCCGTGGAATGCAAAAATAACGGGTTTGTCACGGGTAAACAGCGCATCGAAGTCGGCATCGGAAAGGCCATGCGGGTGGGCCGAATCCGATTGCAGGCGGAACAGGTCAACCACATTCACAAAGCGGACTTTGAGGTCGGGGGCATGCCCGCGCAGAAGGGCCGCAGCCGCCAAGGCTTCCTGGGTAATGATGTCGCCCGCACTGGCGATGACGACATCAGGCTCGACACCCGCATCGGTGCTGGCCCAAGGCCAGATACCCACGCCTTTGGTGCAGTGTTCGACAGCCTGATCCATGTTGAGCCAGGCCAAATGTGGCTGCTTGTCAGAGACAATAACGTTGACATAATTTGTGCTGCGCAAACAATGATTGGTGACGCTGAGCATGCAGTTGGCATCGGGTGGCAAATAGATACGCGCCACTTCAGCGCTTTTATTGCAAACCACATCAAGAAAGCCAGGGTCTTGATGCGTGAACCCATTATGGTCTTGACGCCACACCAGCGATGACACCACGATATTCAGCGAGGCCACCGGCGCGCGCCAGTGAGCTTCAAGGCGACATTTATCCAGCCATTTGGCATGCTGGTTCACCATTGAGTCAACAATATGCACGAAGGACTCATAGGTGTTGAACAGCCCGTGGCGCCCGGTCAGCAGATACCCTTCAAGCCAGCCCTCAAGGGTGTGCTCGCTTAGCATTTCCATGACGCGCCCGTCGGTGGCAAGGAAGCCGCCATCGGCATCCTGTTCAATATGGTCGGCCAGCCAGGTTTTGCCGGTTACTTCGTAAGCCGCCTGAAAACGGTTCGAGGCGTTTTCATCGGGGCTGAACAGGCGGAAATTGTTCGGGTTGCTCTTGATGATGTCGCGAATGAAAACCCCCGCCGTACCGGTGGGGGACACCCGGTTCTGCCCTGGGGTTTCAACGGCAACCGCGTAATCACGGAAATCAGGCAACTTCAGCGGCTGGCGCAGCCGGCCCCCGTTGGCATGCGGGTTGGCCCCCATGCGACGTTCACCCGCAGGTGACAGGGTTAGTACTTCAGGGCGGGGTCGCCCATCGGCGTCGAACAGCGTGTCAGGCTGGTAGCTGCGAAGCCATGCTTCAAGCAGCTTCAGCTGTTCCGGGTCGGTATGCACGTCGGCCAGCGGCACCTGGTGCGACCGCCAGGAGCCTTCAATGGCATGACCTTTCCATTCTTTGGGGCCGGTCCAGCCTTTGGGTGTGCGCAGAACGATCATGGGCCAGCGCGGACGGCTGGCCACGCCCGACCGGCGTGCTTCAGACTGGGCGCGGCGAATATCTTCAATGCAGGTATCCAGTGTCGCTGCCATGGCCTGATGCATGGCTTGCGGTTCTTCGCCTTCTACAAAATAAGGTGTCCAGCCGTAGCCTTTGAACAAGTCTTCCAGCTCGTCATGCGAGATGCGCGATAGCACGGTGGGGTTGGCAATTTTGTAGCCGTTCAGGTGCAGAATGGGCAACACCGCCCCGTCGTGTATGGGGTTCAGGAACTTGTTGCTGTGCCACGCCGTGGCCAGCGGGCCGGTTTCGGCCTCGCCATCGCCTACCACGGCGGCCACAATCAGGTCAGGGTTGTCGAAGGCCGCGCCAAACGCATGCGACAGGCAATAGCCCAGCTCGCCGCCTTCGTGAATTGAACCGGGCACTTCAGGGGTGCAATGGCTACCCAATTGCCCCGGGAATGAGAACGCGCGGAACAGGGCCGTCATGCCCGCCTTGTCGCGACTTTTCTCGGGGAATACGTCGGAATAACTACCCTCCAGCCAGGTTTGAGCCAGGACAGCCGGTGCCCCATGCCCTGGGCCAGACAGGTAAATCATGTTCAGGTCATGGTTGCGAATGACCCGGTTCAGGTGGGTATAGATAAATGTCTGGCCGGGGCTTGAGCCCCAATGCCCCAGCAGGCGCTGTTTGATGTGACCCGGTTCAAGCGGCTGTTCAAGCAGCACGTTGTCACGCAAATAGATCATGCCTGCGCCAAGATAGTTGCTGGCTCGCCACCAGGCATCCAGCTGGCCAATCTCTTGTTGTGACAAATTGTTTAATGTTTTATTTTTTACAGACATCGGGATGGCTCCTGACTAAAGGCGGTGGCTGGCGATGAAGCATGTTCAAGCTGGCTGGCGCTAAAGCATGCTCAAGTTTAACGCCTGTGCGTATGCATAACGTTAAGTTGCTTTTTATAACTTTTAATTTCTACTCGGTTTTTGATATCACGGCGTAATGAAAGACGGAAAATGAAAAAAATCATTTGAATATCATTTGCATCATCGTCATGGCGGAAGGGTTTCCCGACCCTGGCAGTATCGAGACCCTGCCGATGCATCCGCTGTCTATACCTTTCCGACAGCAGCGTCGCGCCAGCCTGAAGCGGGCTTTCCCTGAAAGCCATGGCACGCGAGCTTGATATTTCATTGGGTACCGCCAAAGCACACACTGAAGCCATGTACCAACGGCTGGGCGCCCATAATCGTAACGAAGCTGTTTATATTGCACACCAGAAAGGGGCGCGACTTCTGAACGAAACGGGCCCGCAAGAGGGTCAGGCATACGCCTGAAACAAACTCGAAACAAGGCGCGATGTTTCACATGAAGAAACGCGCAGCCAGTGTTTCTTTGATTAAATTCCCCTTGAATCAAGGCGAATCATTGACCTGACGGGCCACCCATCGGGCCACGTCGTTACCTAACTGTGACGCTGCGTCACCAAAAGCTCCGATCACAGCATCAAACTCGGTGCCATCAACAGTACGGCTTACGCTGAACGGGAATGCCGCGATAATTCGATTGGTTTGGGCGTGGGTCAAGGTGGCATCAAGCCGGATTCTGACCTGGCGATGGCCGTCACGTTCGTAGACCTGAAAATCGGTCAATTCACCACCCAGGTGGTAATTTGCGCGCGCGGTTGTGGCGTCGGTGGTCACCGCCTGCCACTGATTACTGGCCCTGAGCATCTGCACCAACTGATTACGCACGATACCCGGCACCTGGTCATTCCAGCGCACACCCTGATAAGCCATCACCTGATAGGGTGCCTGCGATACGAGAATGCGATCACTGTTCAGGGTCGGACTGGCAACGGGGGTATTGACACGCAAAACACGACGTTCAGCGGTCGAGGGTTCAGGCACCTTGTCAGGCCGGGCCAAACCGGCCTGGGCAGATATTGGCGGCAGGGGTAACTGGTAAACTGTCACCGGCTTTTTTTCCGGAAGAACCGAACAGGCGGACAGCATCAGTGCGGTGGCTGCCCATGCCAGCACCGTACAAATTCGGTTGGGTTTCATGGTGCCACCTCTTTGAGCGATTCGGACCCCAGCAGGTAACCGGTTGGATTGTCATTGAGTTTGAGCAGGGTCGACCGTAATGCAGCCAGCGTCATGCGCAATTCTTGCAAGGTAGGCCCCAGTTCGCCAAGCCCCTGGACACCCGCCGAAACAGCCCCCTGATTTTCTGAAACCAGTCGAGCAACACCTGTCGCCGCCTTGTCGACAGAGGCCAGGGCATGACGGGCACTTTGCAATGACGCCTGGCCTTCGTTGGTAACCAGCCGATTCACAGCATGCAAGGTGTCGTTCAACGATTGGCTGGCCGTTGCCATCGACGCGATCAATTGGCCCAGATCGACACGTTTCTCTGCAAACAGTGCCGTAACGGACTCGAGGTTCTCGAGGGTTCGACTCACGCGCGCGACATTGTCACCGGACAGTAATAGATTGGCGTTATGCAGCAGCTCGGTCATGCTGGCCAGCAAGGTATCACCATTTTGCATGAATTGTGAAATGGGTGAGGGCACTGCCACCAGTTCCGGGTAGCGTTGACCCTCTTT
>JAAYID010000095.1 GCA_012744285.1 Alcaligenaceae bacterium | reverse complement strand
GTGTCGTGTGAAATGAGCAGTACCGTACCGTCGTAGGCGGCCAGCCAGCGCTCAAGCCACAGCATGGCATCCAGGTCCAGGTGGTTGGTCGGCTCATCCAGCAGCAGCAATTCAGAGGGGGCCATCAGGGCGCGTGCCAACGCCAGACGCATTTGCCAGCCCCCCGAGAAACTGCGAACCGGGCTTATCCATTCATGCGGGGCAAAGCCCAGGCCAGCCAGTAACTGCTCGGCCCGCGAGGCGGCGCTCCAGGCGTCAGCTTCGATCAGGGCGGCTTCCAGCTCGGCGATGCGGTGGCCATCGGCGTCGGGTGTGGCTTCGCGTTCGGCTTGCAGGCGTCGCAGGCCGACATCGCCGTCAATGACGAATTCGCGGGCCGGCCGATCGGGTGTTGAGATGTCTTGTTCGACGCTGGCAGTGCGCCAGCTGCCGGGTAAGTCGATTGAGCCGGCATCGGCATCAAGTTCACCCTTGAGCAAGGCGAAAAGAGTCGATTTTCCTGCACCGTTCTTGCCGACAATACCGACACGTTCGCCCGGGTTGATGACAAAGTCAGTATTGTCGAGCAGAACTTTGGTGCCCCGCCGAAGGGTGATGCTGCTGGCACGGATCACGATACGGCAGGCCTCATGGCGTCAAGTTGCTCACGCGTGAGCAGCAGGATCTGGTCTTCCGCCGACTCGGTACTGAGCCAGACCGGTTCAAGTTCAGGGAAGGCTGCCAGAAAGTTCTCGTATTCGTTGCCGATTTCCAGAACCAGAATGCCTTCCGGTGCCATGAACCGGGGTGCATCGCGCAGCAGACGGCGCACGATGTCCATGCCGTCGTCGCCGCCTGCCAGCGCCAGTGTGGGCTCATGGCGATACTCGGCCGGCAAGGCCTCCATGGCGTGGCTGTTGACGTACGGCGGGTTGCAGATGATGACGTTGTAGCTGCAGTCTGGCAACTGGTCGAACAGGTCACTGCGATGGGCCGTCACCCGCCCGTCCAGACCGAAGTGCTCGATGTTCTGGTCAGCAACTTCCAGGGCGTGTTCCGAGATGTCAACCGCATCAACCTGGGCGCCTGGAAACGCCAGGGCGGCCAATATCGCCAGACAGCCCGAACCTGTGCACAGATCAAGCACGTAATCAACGTCATCGGGTTCCGCGACCCAGGGCGACAATTGTTCAGCCAGCAGCTCCGAAATCGGTGAGCGGGGAATGATGACGCGGGGGTCTACTGCAAACCGGTGGCCTTGCAACCAGGCTTCACCCGTCAGATAGGCGGCAGGTACGCGTTCGGTCAGGCGCCGATCGACCATTTTCAGGAATTTTTCACGTTCATCGGGCAGCACTTTGGCATCGAGAAAGGGGTCGAGCGTATCGAGTGGCAGGTGCAAGACGTGCAGCAACAGGTAAACCGCTTCATCCCAGGCGTTGTCGCTGCCATGACCAAAGTTGAGTTTTGCGGCGTTGAACTGGCTGACGGTGTAGCGCAGCAAGTCGCGAACGGTAAGAAGTTCCTGGAAGGCCAAAGGATTCATGGTGTGCCCGTAGGTTGATTAGGTAAGCAGCAGGTTTTCAAGCGTGCGGCGATAGATGTTTTTGAGGGGTTCGAGTGAGTCGACCCGAATATGTTCATTCACCTGATGAATGCTGGCATTGATGGGCCCGAATTCGATAACCTGCCGGCAGATTTTGGCAATGAAACGGCCATCGGACGTACCGCCGGTGGTGGACAGTTCGGTGTCGATACCGGTTTCAGCGCGGATCGCCTTTGACAGCGCCTGGCTGAGTTCGCCGCGCGGGGTCAGAAAGGGCTCGCCGGACAAGGTCCAGGCCAGTTCGTAGTCAAGGTCGTGGCTGTCGAGCAGGGCGTGAACACGCGTTTTCAGGGTGTCGGGTGTGTTTTCGGTGGAAAACCGGAAATTGAAATCAATGACGGCCTCGCCCGGTACGACGTTGGTGGCACCGGTACCCGAATGAAAATTGGAAATCTGGAAGGTGGTGGGCGGGAAGTAGTCGTTACCCTGGTCCCATTCGATGCGGGTGAGTTCTGCCAGGGCCGGCGCGACCAGGTGTACCGGGTTGCGCGCCAGGTGCGGATAAGCCACATGACCTTGCTTGCCCTTGATGATCAGTCGACCTGACAGCGACCCGCGCCGACCATTCTTGACGGTGTCGCCCAGTGCCGAAACCGATGTGGGTTCGCCCACCAGGCAGTAGTCAAAGACTTCGTTGCGGGCTTTCAGGGCTTCGCACACCTTGACCGTACCATTGATGGACGGCCCTTCTTCGTCGGAGGTGATCAGCATGGCGATGGAACCGCTGTGATCGGGGTGGGCCTGAACAAATTCTTCTGCGGCCACCGCAAAGGCCGCAATACTGCTTTTCATGTCTGCGGCACCGCGGGCATACAAAATCCCGTCACGCTCGGTTGGGGTGAACGGGTCGGATGCCCACTTTTGAAGCGGGCCGGTCGGTACGACGTCGGTGTGACCGGCAAAAACCACGCAAGGGCGTGCGCTGCCCTTGCGGATCCAGAGGTTGGTAACCTCTTCAAAGACCAGCGTTTCGGCGGTGAACCCCAGAGGTTCCAGGCGTTCGGCCAGAAGGGCCTGGCACCCGGCATCGTCAGGGGTGACGGACGGGCGCGAGAGCAGGTCTTTGGTCAGTTGCAGTACAGCGGATGATGCCATCAAGCCCTCAGCAGTTCGTTGATGCTGGTTTTTGAACGTGTCTGTGCGTCGACGCGCTTGACAATGATCGCGCAGGCCAGGCTGTGCGAACCATCGGCGGCGGGCAGTGAACCAGGAACCACGACCGACCCCGACGGGACACGACCATAGTGGATTTCGCCGGTTGTGCGGTCATAGATTTTAGTGCTTTGCGACAGGAAAACGCCCATGGCCAGCACCGAGTTTTCTTCAACGATAACGCCTTCGACGACTTCAGAGCGCGCACCAATGAAGCAGTTGTCTTCAATAATGGTGGGGTTGGCTTGCAGGGGTTCAAGCACGCCGCCGATACCGACGCCACCGGACAGGTGGACATTCTTGCCGATTTGCGCACAGGACCCCACCGTGGCCCAGGTGTCAACCATCGTACCCTCATCGACGTAAGCACCGATATTGACATACGAGGGCATCAGGACAACGTTTTTGCCAATGAACGAGCCTTTGCGGGCAACGGCCGGTGGCACGACACGAAAGCCGGCAGTGGCGAAGTCGTGCTCGGAATAGTCGGCAAATTTAAGGCCGACCTTGTCGTAGTATTGCACCGGTGCCTGGCCGATAATGCCGTTGTTTTCAAGCCGGAAAGACAGCAAAACAGCTTTTTTGATCCACTGGTGAACGACCCATTCGCCGGTTGATTTGTCGGCAACGCGCACGCTGCCTTTGTCCAGTTCAGCCAATGTGTGGTTGACGGCATCGCGAACTTCGGCGGGTGCGGTGGCCGGGTTGATGTCGGCGCGGTTTTCCCAGGCGTTTTCAATGGTGGTTTGCAGATTTGTTGTCATGATGATGGGTAGTAATGGAGTGATGGGTAAACAAGCGGACGTCACGCGCCCCGATCTTTCAGCCAGGCGGCAATGCGGTGGGCGGCTTCGACACAGTCTGCTTTAGAGGCCACCAGCGC
>JAAYID010000094.1 GCA_012744285.1 Alcaligenaceae bacterium | reverse complement strand
GTTCCGGGTCGTGGCAAGACTGCGCCCGAGCCCTGGCTGATCATGGCCGCGTCATCGCCTGGGATGCCCCGGGCTATGGCGATTCGGCACCGTTGTCCGTATCGGCGCCGAGCGCAATCGACTACGCGGCGAGCCTGGCCGCGTTGGTCGACGCACTCAATCTTGAAGCGTTTTTACTTGTTGGTCACTCTCTTGGGGCCTTGATGGCGGCCGGGTACAGCAGCCGTGCCGATGCCAGGGCGTTTGGTTATGCCCTGTTCAGTCCCGCGCTGGGGTATGGCGCGACTGAACGTGCAGCCAGCGTGCGCCAGGGGCGACTGGATGCCCTGGAGCAAAAGGGTATCGAGGGTATTGCGGCGGCGTTGCCAGCGCGCTTGCTTTCGGCCAATGCCTTGCCGGCCCAGCGCCAGGCGGTTACCCAAAATGCCCTGCGATTGCATGCCGACGGGTATCTGCAGGCCGTTGAACTGCTTTGCGGTGACGACATCAACCGCTACTGTGGTCTGACGGCCTCAAACACGCGTGTGTATTGTGGCGATGCCGATGTCGTGACCACACCTGTGCAGTCGCAAGCCTATGCACAACAGCATGGCATGCCGTTTGACCTCGTTCACGCAGCAGGTCATGCCTGTTACATCGAGCAGCCAGTGCAGGTAGCCGGCATCATTGTATCGGCCTTTTCCGACCTGCGGAGGGCCTATGAAACCCAATGATGCCCCGGTGCTTGATAACAGCAGCAAATACAGTGTTCCCGGCCTTGAGCGCGGGTTGCTGATTTTGCGACAGTTTTCGCGTCATGAGCCGGTTCTCTCTGCCCCCGAGCTTGCGCGCCGCCTTGGCATACCGCGCTCCACCGTATTCCGTTTGCTGGCAACACTCGAGCAGCTTGGCCAGATCCGGCGAGACAGCACGGGTCGCGATTACTGTCTGGACAGTGGTGTGTTGCAGCTGGGTTTCGAGCTGCTGGCCTCACGAGAGCTGACCGAGATCGGGCGGCCGTTTCTTGAACAGTTGCGTGATGCGACAGGGTGCTCGTGCAACCTCGTGGTTCGCGATGGGCGGTCTATCGTGTATGTCGGACGCGCCGTTCAGCCCGGGCCACTGGTGAATACCGTACAACTGGGAACACGCTTGCCCGCGTATGCCACGTTGTTTGGTCGTGTCGTGTTGCAAGACACCTCTTTTGAAGCACTCCAGGCCTTGTACCCGGAAGAGTATTTTCATCGTATTACTGACAAGACGCCGGCAACCGTTGGCGACTTGTACCGCATGATTCAGGCAGATCGTGCAAACGATTATGTATTTGATGCCGATTATTACGAATCGGGCATCGCCACTCTGGCCGTGCCCGTGTTTGGCGGTTATGACCGCAAGGTGGTTGGTGCACTGGGCATCACGATTTCCAGCAAGAACGTCAACCCGCACTATATCGAATCGCTGGCCGCAAAGGCATGTCAGGCAAGCCGTGAATTGTCCGGGTTGCTGGACCATATTGTCCCGGCGACCGGCACACACTATTAATGGTTAACACCACGAGGAACCCATGATTAACCTTGAAGGAAAAGTCGCCGTTGTGACCGGCGGGTCATCCGGCATCGGGCTGGCCACAGTCACGTTGTTGCTCGAACAAGGCGCCGATGTGGCGTTGTGCGGTCGTGATACCGGTCGGCTTGAAACGGTTGTCAATCGTCTGAAGACACAGTTTCCGTCGCGACGCATTTTTTCCCAGGCCTGTGATGTGCTGGATGGTGAACAGGTTCGCCAGTTTGCAGCTGCAGTTCGAGCGGCTCTGGGGCCCGTATCTATGCTGGTCAACAATGCCGGCCAGGCACGTCTGTCAACGTTTGCCGACACCGACGACCAGGCTTGGGAAGATGAACTGAAACTCAAGTTTTTCTCGGTCATCAACCCCACCCGCGCCTTCATGCCCGACCTCGAGGCGCAGCCCGATGCTGCCATTGTGTGCGTCAACTCGTTGCTGGCGGCCCAACCCGAACCGCACATGGTCGCCACATCGGCGGCCCGCGCAGGCATCATGAACCTGGTGCGTTCGATGGCGACCGAGTTCGCCCCCAAGGGTATTCGTGTGAATGGCATTTTGCTGGGTCTGGTTGATTCCGGCCAGTGGCGTCGCCGCTTCGAAGCGCGCGAAGATACATCGGAAGACTGGGACAGCTGGTCACTGAATCTGGCCCGTCGCAAGCATATCCAGCTGGGACGCCTTGGCCGACCTGAAGAGGCGGCTCGTGCCATCGTTTTTTTAGCTACCCCTTTGTCATCTTATACAACCGGCTCACACATCGATGTTTCCGGAGGAGTCTCCCGTCATGCATAACACTACCATCAAAGTTACCGTTGGGGCGGCCATTGCTGCCTTCCTTGAGCAGTGTGGGGTCAAAACGGCATTCGGGGTGATTTCCATTCACAATATGCCCATTCTCGACGCCTTTGGCGAGCGTGGTGTTATCCGGTTCATTCCGGCCCGCGGCGAAGCGGGGGGTACCAACATGGCCGATGCCTACGCGCGCACCACCGGTGAGCTGGGGGTTTGTCTGACCAGTACAGGTACAGCGGCGGGTAATGCCGCCGGCGCCATGGTGGAAGCCCTGACGGCAGGAACCCCCATGCTCCATATCACCGGCCAGATTGAAACCCCGTATCTCGACCAGAACCTGGCGTACATCCACGAGGCCCCAGACCAATTGACCATGCTCAAGGCGGTATCCAAGGCGGCCTTCCGGGTGCGCAGTGTCGAAACCGCCATCAGCACGATCCGCCAGGCGGTCCAGGCGGCATTGACAGCCCCAACCGGCCCGGTCAGTGTCGAAATTCCTATTGATATCCAGGCGGCCCTTATCGACATGCCCGTCGATTTGTCGGCCCCTGAAATTCAGGTGATCGAACCTGCGGTGGCGGCAATCGACCGCCTGGCCGGGCAACTGGTCCGAGCCAAGCGCCCCTTACTTTGGCTCGGTGGCGGTGCGCGTCATGCCGGCAAGGCCGTGCAGCGCCTTATGGCGCTGGGTTTTGGGGTGGTTTCCAGCACTCAGGGGCGTGGTATTGTGCCTGAAGATCACCCTCAGTCATTGGGCGCTTTCAACCTGCACAAGCCGGTGGAATCGTTCTACCAGACATGTGACGCCATGCTGGTGGTCGGCTCGCGCCTGCGTGGCAACGAAACCCTTAAATACCAGCTCAAGCTGCCGCGCCCGTTGTACCGCGTCGACGCGGATGCCAGCGCCGAAGGCCGCTGCTACGTCACCGATGATTTTGTGCAAGGTGATTCGTTGCGGGTGCTCGAGGGCCTGGCCGATCGCCTGGAAGGCAAACTATCCGTTGATCCGGCGTTTCATGCCGACCTGGCGGCGGCAAAACAGGCCGCTGTCGCGTCCCTGGTCGATGGACTGGGTCCTTATTCCGCTTTGGTCAGCGCCTTGCAGACAAGCGTTGGCAAGAACTTCAACTGGGTGCGCGACGTTACGGTGTCGAACAGTACCTGGGGTAACCGCTATCTTTACCTGAATGACCCCAAAGCCGGGGTGCATGCTCTGGGTGGTGGTATTGGTCAAGGGCTGGCCATGGGTATCGGCGCGGCCATTGGCGCCGCCCAAACCGCGTCAGGCAAGAAAACCTGGACGCTGGCCGGGGATGGTGGCTTCATCCTGAACCTGGGTGAAATGGCGACCGCCGTTCAGGAAAATGCCGATATGGTCATTGTGCTGATGAATGACAAAGGCTACGGTGTCATCAAGAACATCCAGGATGCCCAATACGGCGGCCGTCGTCATTACGTGGAACTGCACACCCCTGATTACGCAAAATTGTGTGAGTCATTAAACATGGGTCACACGCGGGTTTCGAATCTGACTGACCTGGGGGCAGCACTGGCCAAGGCCTGCGCTTCGAAGGGGCCCTTCATGCTTGAAATTGACATGTTGTCTATCGGTACGTTTAAAACCGCGTTTGCCGGCCCGCCCGTCAATGAACCGCAGCCGGCTGAGCAGCCCGCCTTGGCAACGACATCATCACCGACGGCAGCGTGAGGGGCAGGTAATGACGACTCAACGTATTGCCATGGTGGGTTTTGGTGCCATTGGACGCTCGGTGTTCGACCTGGTGGCTGATGAGCCACGCCTTTCGATTACCCACATTATTGTTCCGGCCGGTAACGAAGAGAATGCACGTCAGTATCTGGCCGGACGTCCCGACGCCAGCGCGGTACAGGTCGTGTCTGCCGTACCTTCCGGTCAGGCAAAGCCTGATCTGTTGGTCGAGTGTGCCGGTCATAGTGCCATCGAAGCGCATGTGCTACCCAGCCTTAAGGCGGGTATTCCGTGCATGGTCGTATCCATCGGGGCCTTGTCAGACGCGGCGCTGGCTGAGCAGCTTGAAGCCGCCGCCAAGGCGGGTGATACCCAGGTGCATCTGTTGTCGGGTGCCATTGGCGGTATCGACGCACTGGCGTCCGCACGGGTGGCCGGGCTGGACAGCGTGACCTATATCGGTCGCAAGCCGCCGTTGGGCTGGCTGGGTACGCCGGCCGAAGAAATCCTCGATTTACATAACCTGAAAGAAAAAGCCATGTTCTTCGGGGGTTCGGCCCGCGATGCCGCGCGTTTGTATCCTAAAAATGCCAACGTGGCAGCAACACTCTCGCTGGCTGGTCTGGGTCTGGACAACACGACGGTACAACTGTGGGCTGACCCTGCCGTTACCGAAAATATCCATTACTACGAAGCGCTGGGTGCCTTTGGCTTCATGGGCGTGACCCTGAAAGGCAAGCCCCTGGCCGCCAACCCCAAAACATCGGCGCTGACGGTTTACAGCGTGGTGCGCGCACTTAAAAATCGTGTCGCCCTTATTGCTGTCTAAAGGAAAATCATGAATCAATCCGACGTGTTACCGGTCTGGCCCGAGGCCCAGCCTATTTGTATTGCCGGTGAGTGGCGAATGGGGCGTGGCAATACGTACGCCACTCATTACCCCGCGACAGGCGAAGTGGTGGCTACGCTGAATGCCGCCAGTCCTGAGGATGTGGAAGAGGCCATTATCGGCGCTCAAAAAGCCTTCGAAACCAGTGGATGGGCCCAGCGCAAACCCCACGAACGTGCCGCTGTGCTGTACCGCATTGCCCAACTGATACGCGATAAGGCCGAACATCTGGCGCAATTGCAGCGCCTGGATAACGGCAAACCCATCAACGAGACCCGTGCCCTGGTGGCCAGTGCTGCGGGTACGTTCCAGTTTTTTGCATCGGCCTGCGAAACCCTTGAAGACACCATCACCCCGTCGCGCGGTGATTTCATGTCAATGAGCGTTTATGAACCCATGGGTGTGGTGGCCGCCATTACAC
>JAAYID010000093.1 GCA_012744285.1 Alcaligenaceae bacterium | reverse complement strand
GTGGGTGTACCTGTACCTGCTCATCGAATTCCAGAGCGACACCGACCCCTGGATGCCGGTCCGCATGATGGTGTACTTGGGCTTGCTGTACCAGGACCTGATCCGCCGCAGTGACGTGCTGCCAGGCAAGCGGTTGCCTCCAGTCTTGCCGATTGTGCTGTACAACGGCGCATCCAAATGGACCACCGCTACCGACATCGCCGACCTGATTCCACGCGTCCCGGGCCTGGTGGCCGACTATCTGCCGCAACTGAAATACCTCTTGATCGAGCAGAACCGGTACACTGATGAAACCCTGGTCAACATGCGTAATCTGGTCGCGGCCATCATCCGGGTCGAACAGCCGCCCGACAGCAAAGCCCTGTTTGACCTGATTGATGTGTTGAACGACTGGCTGGCCGATAACCCGGAATTACGCAAGGTATTTGCCGTATGGATCCGCGCGGTGGTGCTGCGCCGAAGCAAGCACGCCGTGGTGTTACCCAAAATCGACGACTTGAAGGAGCTGAAAATGACACTGGCCGAACGCTTTGAAACCTGGGCTGAAGAATTCGAGCAGCGGGGGATGGAGAAAGGGATTCAAAAAGGTATCGAGAAAGGCATCATCAAAGGCGAAACATTGCTGCTGCAACGCTTGCTGGTCAAACGGTTCGGGCCTTTATCTGACGACGTCGTGCATCAAATTTCACAGGCCTCGGTCGCCCAGGTCTACGCTTGGGCTGATCGCGTTTTGGACGCCCAAAGTCTGGAAGACGTACTGCGTGTGCCCTGACTCTAGCTCATCGTTACCTCGTAGGCGAACGAGCTTCCCCTTGTAAACACGTTCGTCAGCCGCACCATGCCGAAGCGCAGGGAAGCTCCGCGTGACCGGTACCCCGGCAACGGCTTACCGAGGCCTTTGCTTTTAATAACCAAGATTTATGCGTTAAGCTGGCTACTCGTAGTGTGTCCACATTCTTAGCACACGAACGATATGTTCCTGCAAGAATACCTCGTAGACCAACCGATGCTGGATATTGATCCGCCGCGAATAAGCCCCTGAAAGATCTCCAACCAATTTTTCATAGGGCGGCGGAGTCTGGAATGGGTCTTTCTGCAGAACAGCAATTAATGTCTGAACCTTGGTTTTAAAGCCTGCTGCGGCAACCTTTTTGGCATCTTTGAGGGCGGCATTTGCGAAAACGACCTGCCAGCTCACCAGTCTAGCGCCTTGACACTTGTATCCAGCGGTTCTGCCATGCCCTCTTTGATCGATTCACGCATACCCGGTACCGAAGTCAGATACAGCGTTTCTTGAATCGCATCCCAGTCTGCTTCCGAGACAAGTACAGCACTGGCCCGCTTGCCGGCTATGCGTATAGGTTGGTGAGATTCGGCTGTTTGGTCAATAAGGCGGTACAAATTCGCCCGGGCTTCAGAAGCGGTCAACGTTGTGGACATAATGGTTCTCCTGTTCCTCTTTGAGCGTACGTTTTAACGTACGTTATGTCAAGGTTCCTTGAGCATAAATCAGAAAACAGCTGACGTCTGAGACCATTCCGCCTAGTCGTATCTTTGCGAATAGCCACCGAGTGAGCACCTCGATACATTAGCCCCACGTGCTGCCAACCCGGCAGCCATCGGAAGGGACAATCATGCATCTGTGGCGACGGCTGGAAACATGCGCAAGGGTTTCGGGCTTCAGGCTGGCTGAGCCTGTACCCGATGCGACGGACGCAGCGGAAGACCGATCTGGGTCGGCAGCAGATACCAATTCTGACCCTGACAGCGCCTCCAGGATTGTTTCAGCGGCAACCGCCGAGCGCCCCGACTTCGACCGCGCCTGGAAAGACGCTTTGCGCTGGTGGTTGCCCGACTGCCTGCGTTTGTTCTG
>JAAYID010000092.1 GCA_012744285.1 Alcaligenaceae bacterium | reverse complement strand
GGTGAACGGCAGGCCCATCGATTACGGTTCCTCGCCGAATAACGGCGGCCGCAACGGCCGCAGTCGAAATCTCCTAAGGGCTTCCCTCCCGGGAGAACCCACGCCCATTGCCCAGGCATTGGCGCGAGCCCGCGCAAAGCGCCAGCAACAGGCATGAATAAAGAAAAGCGTTACGAAATCTTCAGCCGCTGGCAAGCGGCCAACCCCCACCCAACGACCGAACTGCACTACGGGAACACGTTTCAGTTGCTGATCGCCGTGATGCTGTCGGCCCAGGCCACCGACAAGTCGGTGAACATTGCCACTGCCCGCTTTTTCCCGCACTACGGAACGCCACAGGGCATTCTGGAACTGGGGCTTGACGGCCTGACCGAATGCATCAAAACCATTGGTCTGTATAAAACCAAAGCCGCCAATGTCATTGCAACCTGCCGTCTGCTGATCGAAAAACACGACGGCCAGGTACCCGACACGCGTGAGGCCCTTGAAGCCCTGCCCGGCGTCGGGCGCAAAACGGCCAACGTCGTGCTCAATACGGCATTTGGCCAGCCCGCCATGGCCGTTGACACCCACATCTTCCGGGTCTCGAACCGTACCGGTATTGCTCCTGGCAAGAACGTCCTTGAGGTCGAAAATCGCCTGGTACGCCTTGTTCCCAAAGAGTTTCTGGTTGACGCCCACCACTGGATCCTGCTTCACGGGCGCTATATTTGCGTTGCCCGAACCCCGAAATGTACACAATGCGGCATTGCTGACCTGTGCGAGTACAGGCACAAGAATCAGGCTGCCTGATCGGGGATTTCCATAGGGTATGACAAACCCCCATAGAGTTCCGTGAAGCCGCGCGCCATACTGAACAAGCATCATCTACACCACGACAATAACGGCTTACATCAGAATGAAGGGGGCATCATGACACACCCCGCCCTTGACGTGCGCGACCTCAACGCCTGGTACCACACGTCTCACGTGTTACGAAACGTCAACCTTCGGGTCGACCCCGGACAGCTGGTCTGTCTTCTGGGTCGCCATGGCTCAGGACGAACAACCGTACTGCGATCTTTACTGGGTCTGGCAGGGTCTCGCACCGGTTCTGTGCGCATCAATGGCACCGAATCCATTCATTTGCCACCCGACAGCATCAAGCCGCTTGGGCTCAGTTACTGCCCTGAAGAACAGCACCTTATTGACGACTTAAGTTGCGAAGAAAACCTGCTGCTTCCCGTCGAAGGCGAATCGACACTGGGTGGCGGCATGTCACTGGCCGACATCTACGATATTTTTCCGGTGTTCAAGCCATTCCAGCACCAGCCCATCAGCCACCTGCAGACACCCGAGCGCCAGTTGCTGGCCGTTGCCCGAGCCCTGCGGCTGGGCACCACCGTCTTGCTGCTCGATGAAATCAACGACAGCATCAACCCAACGGTAGCTTCTGCCATGGCGCGTGCGCTGACCATGCTCAAAGAGCAACGCTACACCATCATTATGGCCAGCGAAGCCCCTGGCGTCGCCGCCGATCTTGCCGACCAGTTTTATGTCATTCACGATGGCACTCTGGTCAACCCGCAAGCCATGAGCCGCCATTACGCGTGAAAAAAGGGCACAAGACCGAAATCTTGTGCCCTGAACGGGCCACAAACCTGGTGTAGCCCGTGTTTTACCGATAGCCAACCCGTGATCAGGCGTTCTCTTCGGCTTCTTTCTTGTTACCCAGCCCCAGATAACTTTCGATAACCCGCGGATTATCGGCCAGGTCTTTGGCAGGGCCTTCCAGAACGATTTCACCGGTTTCCAGCACATAGCCGTAATCAGCGACCTGCAAGGCCGCACGGGCGTTCTGTTCGACCAGCAAGATGGAAACCCCGGTACGACGCAAACGCGCGATGATCTGGAAAATTTCACGAACAATGCGAGGCGCCAGACCCAGACTGGGCTCGTCAAGCATGAGCAACTTGGGCTGCCCCATCAGGGCACGGCCCACGGCCAGCATCTGGCGCTCACCACCTGACAGCGTACCGGCTTGCTGCGTGCGACGCTCTTTGAGGCGGGGGAACAATTCGAAAACCTCTTCGATTTTCTCGCGCCACCCCGCAACACCGGCACGGTACAAGCGAAAGCCACCCAGCAGCAGGTTATCTTCAACCGACATGCTGCCGAACAGTTCACGAGACTCGGGAACCAGACACATGCCACCGGCCACACGCTTTTCAACTGGCCAGCTGGACACATCGGTACCCAGGTAACTGACCTGACCCACACTGCTTCCGCCAATGGGCAATGAGCCCATGATTGAATTCAGCATCGTGGACTTGCCGGCCCCGTTGCCACCGATCACCGTCACAATGCTGCCTGGCGGAACCGTGATGTTGGCCCCCGCCAGTGCCGTAACTTTGCCGTACTGGCTGACCAGATTGGTGACATGCAAGAGTGATTTATCTGTAGTTGTCATGCTGCTCCCCCGGCAGTCGCTGGCGACGCTGCTGGTGCGCCTTCTTCATCAAGATCGAGATCGTCGTCAATACCGCCCAGATAGGCTTCGAGCACGGCTGGATTGGTCTGAATTTCAGACGGCAAGCCTTCGGCGATTTTGGTGCCGAAATCCATGACCACCAGATGGTCGGTCAGGTTCATGACGAAGTCCATATCGTGTTCGACCAGCAGAATACTCATGCCTTCTTTACGCAGCTGGTCGAGCACCTTGGCCAATTCCTGCTTTTCTTTGTAGCGCAGGCCGGCAGCCGGCTCGTCAAGCAACAGCAAGACGGGGTCGGCAGCCAGAGCACGCGCAATTTCAAGAATACGCTGCTGACCCAATGCCAGATTGCCAGCCTGTTCGTACAGGTAATCACCCAAACCGACACGCTGAAGCTGCTTGGCGGCTTCATGCAGCAGTTCAGCCTCGCTACGACGTTCGGTATGCAAAGCTGCAGAAACCACACCCACGTTACGGCGCAGGTGGGCACCGATAGCCACGTTTTCGAGCACAGTCATGGTG
>JAAYID010000091.1 GCA_012744285.1 Alcaligenaceae bacterium | reverse complement strand
GAGGCCGGAGGCCTGCGCGTCATTGAAAAACACTGCACACAGCCCACCCACCCCCGCACGCGGGACATCCAGGATGCCCTGCACCAGGTACGCGCAGCGGAAATCACCTGTTTATGGCGGCTGACCAAACGTTAAGGCAAATGCACGGCACCGTCGTCATGGCAAACTCGCGGTACAGCCTCGCAGAAACCCGTTAAACTCCCAGCGAACCGGCCTGAGCGCCTTATTTGACGTAGTTTTTTTCTGACATGACACTGCCATGCTGCAAAAAGCCCTGATACCCATCGCCGTATTTCTCGTTGTTCTTATTGCCTTGAGCTTTGGCGAGACCGTCGGTCGCGAAGTACTTTCCTGGATTGAATCAATTACCGGACTGGTACTGGAAAACTTTGCGGATGTCTACTACGCATTGCATGACTATGTCAGCCGGCACACCAACAAGATCATCCTCGCGCTGGTGCTGACCGTACCTATCAGTATCTGGCTTCTGCGCAACCACGGCGAATCGTTTGCCAAGAATGCCAGCCAACGAAAAATCGCCATTGTATTGGCCATTTTTCTGGGGTGGCTGGGTGCCCATCGTTTCTATCTGGGTCAGATCGGCTGGGGCATCGTCTACCTGGTTATCTTCTGGCTTTTCGTACCGCTGGTTGTGGTGATCAGCCTGATCGATGCGATCCGTTACTTTTTCATGACGGAAGAAGAGTTTCGCCCCGAACGCTAGCAGAAGACATGTGTTGCTCTGACTTCCGCCAACGCCGTTTCAACGCGGCTTGAATGCAGCTAGGGCGCATGCCCTGACGACCCGACCGGTTACCTGTGGCTACCGTAAGCCGACCGCAGAATATTTCAAAAGAATAATATGGAAAACAAAACCGCACGTCTTACCGTACTGATCGACCCCCGCAAAAAAGAAGCGTTTGAACAACTGTGCGCCTCGAAAGATCTGACACCGTCACAGGTTGTACGACAACTGATTCGCGGGTATCTGGCCGAACATCACATCAATTATCTGGCTGAAGAACCTGGGCAAAAGAAGGGCTCAGACTAACCCCCGAACCCGCCTCGGCCAAGCCCATTTTGCGTATTTTCGCCTGAACACGTGCATTGGCCTCGATCAGTACGACCTGGCACCCTTGCCCAACGAGCCCGCGCACAACCTTTTCAAGCGATTGCAACCCGGTCGCATCAATGAATGGTACCCGGCCCAAGCGAACGACAACCGTATCACCCGGCCCGTGAGCCTTGATATCGAACCGATCGACAAAGTGTTCGGATGCCCCGTAAAACAGCGGCCCTTCCACCCCATAGACGAATAATCCCGCCGGCAGGACGTCTGCAGCAATCGCCAGTTCTTGCTGGATGGATGCCGATGATTGCCGCGAAACGGTGACGCTGTCGGCCATACGCCGTAAAAAGTGCAGCATGGCCACCACGACTCCGATATTGACGGCGACCACCAGATCGGCGAAAACGGTCAGCACAAAGGTCAGCACCAGAATGAAGACATCAGCGCGCGGTGCCCGACGTATCAAACGCACCACATGCGGCAGCTCGCTCATGTTCCAGGCCACAACAAACAAAATGGCCGCCAGAGTGGCCAATGGCACATGACGTGCGTAGGGCGCCAGAAACAGAATGATCAGCACCAGGGTCACGGCGTGAACAATGCCGGCCAGCGGGCTGGTTCCACCATTTTTGATATTGGTCGCCGTACGTGCAATCGCACCCGTAGCGGCAATACCACCAAACAGTGGGGCAGCCATATTGGCCAGCCCCTGGCCGATGAGTTCCTGATTGGAGTTATGTCGCGAGCCCGACATGCTGTCAGCCACCACGGCCGACAACAGTGATTCGATGGCCCCCAGCATGGCAATGGCAAACGCGGGGCCGATCAGCTCAACCATACGGGATACCGTCAGTTGCGGCCATTCAAAACCGGGCAAGCCACGAGGCAGCTCACCAAACACGCTACCGATCGTCGGGACACCCTGGAATTGAAACATGGACTGGAGCAGCGTCATGATGACCAACGCCACCAAAGGCCCGGGAACACGCGAAAGCCTGGACACATGAGGCGTAGCCAAGATAAGCGCCAGCGAACACAACCCAAAGAGGGTCGCCGGAACACTGAGGTCGGGCAACGCGCCCAGCATCTGCAGCAACTTCTCGTGAAAATGTCCTGCAGGCTGTACCGGCAAGCCGAAAAAATCTTTCCACTGGCCAACAAAAATGATGACACCAATACCCGCTGTGAAACCGACGATCACGGGCTGCGGGATAAACCGGATCACCGCGCCCAGGCGTGCAAGACCCAACAGCAGCAAAATGACCCCAGCCATCAAGGTGGCAATTTGCAGCCCTTGAATGCCATGCGTTGCCACAATGCCCGACAGAATGACAATGAATGCTCCGGTGGGACCGGCGATCTGTACACGACTGCCGCCGAAAACCGACACACACAACCCGGCCACAATGGCGGTGTAAATGCCTTGTTCTGGCTTGGCCCCGCTGGCAATCGCAAACGCCATGGCCAGCGGCAACGCCACAACACCTACGATAACGCCCGCCACGATGTTCCTGGCCCAATGGACTCGACCCAACAACCCTGCCCTGTACGCTTCCAGTAACGCAAACATGATCTCTCCAGACCGCAAACCGGTCACAACTCTGCATAAAGAACAACACCATAAAATTATAATTTGATGATAATGATTGCACCTGAAAAATCGGCTTCCATTCATCAAACATCAACTTTATTGATGTTTGATGGCACAGATTAACTCTGCGGCGACTAAAAAAACTACAATAACAAGTTGTTCAATTCATTTTCCCGAGACCACAGTGAGAAAAGTAGTCGCCGGCAAACTGCATGGCATTCGTGTCACAGGCGCCGATCTTGAATATCATGGTTCCATAACGCTTGACCCCGACCACTGCGAAGCGGCCGGCATCCTGCCCATGGAGTTCGTCGACATCTGGAACAAACACTCCGGGGCACGCATCAGCACCTATGTCATTTATGGCGAGCGTGGCTCGCGGTGCTGCATCCTGAATGGCGCGGCTGCCCGCACGTGCCAAAAGGGCGACGAAATCATCATCTGCAATTCGGTGTACGTCACTGAACAGGAAATCGAACAGATCAAGCCTGTCGTCCTCACATTCCACCCTGATAACGAAATCAAGGAACGCCTGGGCTACGACGTAGGTCGTGATGAACAGAATCGCCTGAGTTTCAACATCATCCAGTTCGACTGACCCGGGTCGTCCGTCTTCCACGACGAACGCACGACTGCACACCTGAAAAAGCCACTCCGTTTGCATCGGTAGTGGCTTTTTTTTGCAGAGCAGGTACAATCTGCCCGCATCGCTAGGGGTGCCGCACAAGCGGCTGAGATAGTCCCTTTGAACCTGTTGAGATAATCCTCGCGCAGGAAAGCGAACCGGCACCTGCCTGTCGAGATTTATCTATCCCGCACCGGTCAGCATGCTTGTCGCCCCTGCTTTTTACTGGCATACCATGACAAGCACCACTGCACCAAAAAATTCCGCCCTTACCCCCGTTTCAGCCGCCGAACGCGTCTTCAGCTGGCACGAGCATGCCTCGCTCTGGTTCAGCCTGGGTGTGGGCCTGCTGGTCATGCAAGTGGGCGCTTATCTGGTGCCGTCCGTGGGCACCAAAGACGCCGTCATCGCCATTTTGCTCGGCTCGCTTGTTGGTTCGGGTTTGTTGGCCTGGGTCGCACGCACGGGCTGCGTAACCGGCCTCTCCAGCGCCGGGCTGATTCACTGCACTTATGGCAGTGCCTTTGCACGGCTGCCCGTCGTCCTCAACATTGTGCAGTTACTGGGCTGGACCACATTCGAACTGGTCATTATGCGGGAAGGAACCACCGCGATCAGTCAACAGGCCCTCGGGCTGGATTTCAGCGGTCCGCTGGGTATCGTGTTGATTACCCTGTTCTGGGGCGCGATCCTGATGGCGCTACTGGCCGGTTCAATGATTACCTTGGTACGCAAGTTCATTGCCCGATTCGGCCTGCCTTTGGTCGTGCTGTCGCTGATCTGGCTAAGCTGGCAGTTCCTTGGAAAGCTGCAGGCTCAAGGTTTTGAGGTGCTCTGGAATCGACCTGGCAACGGTACGATGGGCCTGTTTTCGGCCATGGATCTGGTCATTGCCATGCCCGTATCCTGGCTGCCGCTGGTGGCAGACTATGCCCGCCATGGTCGCTCGGGGCGTGGTGCGATGGGTGGCACATGGCTGGGCTACACCATCGCCAACATCTGGTGTTACGCCCTGGGCGTCGTTGTCATCAGTGTTGCCGAACCCGGCATGGGTCTGGTCAGCGCCCTTTTACTGGCACAAGGCGGCTTGATCGCCCTGGGCCTGATCATGATTGATGAACTGGACAATGCCTATGGCGATCTGTATTCGGGTTCAGTCTCGACACACAGCCTGTTTCCGCGCTGGAACATCCGGCGCTGGGGCCTGACCCTGGCGGTCATCAGCATTGTGCTGGCCACGCTTTTGCCCATGCACTCGCTGGAACCCTTTTTGCTCACACTCAGTTCTGTGTTTGTGCCGTTGTATGGCGTCATTCTGGGTCGTCAGGGGTTTGCGACCGGTGAACAGCGCCCAGGCGGCAAGGCAATCAACGGATCTGCTGCCGCTCTTTGGCTTCTGGGAATTGCGCTGTACCACAGCATCGGCCACTGGGCGCCCGGTTACGGCTCAGCGTTGCCAACACTGGCCATCACCTTTGCCCTGGCGGCGGTCAGCCGGCCCGGACCGGCGCGTTAAGGCTGCATTTGCAGCCCTACCGAGCCAAGGGCAAACCCTAGCGACCAATAGAAGCGGCAGTCTTACCCCCGGCAATACCCACATTAGTGCTGGGGATTTCGACCATCCATACGCGGATGTCGTCTTCAGAGGTACCAGTTGCGGCATGGGCTGCTTTGCTTAACGCCGCGATCAATGCCGCTTTTTGCTGATCGGCACGCCCCGCGATAAGGTCTACCCGAAAATTCACTGCGGGCGAATCCAGCTGCCCAGCCGCCATGTAGTGGCCGCCCGGCAATTCATGTAACATCACGCGCACCGACGTGATGGCTGACCCCAGGGTTTCAACAACAGCATCACTGGTTTTCTGAACCAGCGTTTTTTTTTGCTCATGGGTAAAACTTTGGGTTGCGGTAATGGTAACGAAGGGCATAGAACACCTTTATTCAAATTTAGGGTCAAACAATATCCCGGGCATTATCGCTGTGCCCGGCAACGATTGACAAGCCGGAAGCCATACCCGACCGGTCTGGCCGCAAAATGACATGAACTGGACACAAGAACTGATCAACAGCGGGCTCTGGATCGCCAAGGCCTACTCAATTACCCTGATTTGCTTCGGGGTTGTGGCTTGGGGGCTCGCCCGCCGCACCGTATGGGGCCGACAGTTCTGGCAACTGTCCGGCGGCTATTTTTCACCTCGTCGCAGCTGGCGCCCCCTGCTGACGGTCGCCCTGATCCTGCTGCTCACGCTGGCGGGCGTACGTCTTCAGGTGCTGTTTTCAAACTGGTACAACACCATGTACAGCGCACTCCAGGACCTCAATGAGGCCGGGTTCTGGCTGGCCATGTGGCTGTTCGCTGCACTGGCCACCGTCCATGTCGTCCGCTCACTGCTTGACTACTACGTGCAACAGGCGTTCATTATTCATTGGCGCTCATGGCTGAACGACCAACTGCTTGGACGCTGGGTGGATGAACGGGCCTATTACGGCACCCAACACCTTGAAAAAGGTATCGACAACCCCGACCAGCGCATCCAGTACGACGTCACCGTCTTTGCCGAATCCTCACTCTCCCTTTCAATGGGGGTTGTGGATGCCCTGGTCTCAACCGTAGCCTTTACCCTGATTCTGTGGGGGCTGTCAGGCCCATTGGCCCTGTTCGGCACCGAAATTCCGCGCGGCATGGTATTTCTGGTGTTTGCCTATGTACTTGTCGCTACGGTATTTGCCATAAAAATTGGCCGCCCGCTGATTTTGCTTAACTTTCTGAATGAACGCTTTAACGCTGACTACCGTTACGCCCTGGTACGGTTGCGCGAATATGCCGAAAGCATCGCGTTTTATGCCGGCGAAAAAGTAGAAGCCGCACTGCTACGCCACCGGTTTGCCCAAGTCATCAGCAATGCATGGGCCATTGTGTACCGATCACTGAAATTCCTGGGGTTCAACTTTACCGTGACCCAAGCGGCCGTCGTATTCCCGTTCATCATCCAGGCCCAGCGTTTCTTTTCAAAACAGATCAGCCTGGGTGACTTGATGCAAACCGCCCAGGCCTTTGGCCGGCTGCAAGAAAACCTGTCATTTTTTCGCAATGCATACGACAATTTTGCCGCTTACCGGGCCACACTCGACCGTTTAACCGGGTTTTGTACGGCCATTGATCAAGCAGCCCGATTGCCCCACCCCGACATTCGTCCTGACGGCCGCCACCTGAGTCTTGAAAAACTGTCTGTCAGCACACCCGCCGGCGTGACACTGATCACCGACCTGTCGCTTGACGTGTCTCCTGGCCAGGCCCTGCTGATTCGCGGCCCATCAGGATCCGGAAAAACCACCCTGCTGCGGGCCATTGCCGGACTCTGGCCCTGGTGTAACGGCACCATCCGGCGTCCGGATGCTGCCATGCTGTTTCTGGCACAAAAGCCGTATTTACCTTTGGGCACCTTGCGCGAGGCCTTGCACTACCCCGAGCCAACCTCGCCGGCCGACGGTACGACGCCCGTCGCTGACGCGGAAACACTCGGCGCGGTCGCCTCGGCCAATGTCGAGGACGCGCCGAAGAATCTTGACCAGGTTCTGGCTTCCGGCCCCCTTCACCCCACGATTGCCACGCCTTCACAACCCACCTTTTCAGATCAACGCGCACACGAAGTGCTGGACCTCGTACAATTGGGTCATCTGAGCAGCCGACTGGATGAAGTGGCCGACTGGAGCCGGATTTTGTCACTGGGCGAACAACAACGGCTTGCATTTGGCCGTATCTTGCTCGCACGCCCCGCCGTTGCATTCCTGGACGAAGCCACCTCGGCGATGGACGAAGGGCTTGAAGACGCCATGTATCGTCTCATCAAGCAGCGCTTGCCCGATACCCTTCTGGTCAGTGTAGGGCACCGAAGCACACTGGTCAGACACCACCCCGTCCAACTTAATCTTGAAGGGAAAGGCGCCTGGAAAATCAGCAACGACTGATTCCGGGAACCGCATTTACCATGTCTTATATCGCACTGAAACACCTGCACACGACGGCCGCCGCATTGAGCCTGCTTTTTTTCATTATCAGGGCTTACTGGTCAGTGATTGAATCAGCCGTTCTGCAAAAGAAAGCCGTACGCATTGCACCCCATGTGATCGACACGATTTTACTGGCCTGCGGTCTGGCCATGGCCTATACCATCGGCTTCAACCAAGGCTGGATCTGGGCCAAGCTTGTGGCGCTGGTGCTGTACATCGTCGTGGGCACAGTCGCCATCAAGCGTGGAAAAACACCCGTTACCCGGGGCATTGCCGCGCTGGCTGCTGTTGTCATTTTCTTTTACATCGTCGGGGTCGCACTGACCCGCAACGCCTGGTCGTGGTTGGCGTAAGCCACCTGACAGCGTCCGTCATTCAAAGCCGGTCAAGACGTTATTCCTGACCGGTGCCCTGCCGGGAGAGGGTCAGCGGCCTGAGGGCGAAAGGTCAATGGCCTGATGGGAAGGGGCTGGTGGGCTGATGAAAGACTCAGGCCAGAAACAGCACACACGACACCACCAGAACCACGACATACAGCACAGGGTAAATACCCCGCAACCAGCGGTGCAGCCATTGGGCGCGTGGCACCGAAAAATCGGTGAACAGGCTGGCCACGACACATGACGCCAACATGCCAAAACTTAACATCATGATGGTCGTGTTGAATAACACATCGGAAAATGTCAGGTAATGCACTACAGGCAACTCGCGGTTCAAGACAAATTTCAATGCAATTGACGTCAGAATCAGCGTAATGATCCCTGCTATGCGTGGCGACGAAAACGCGGGTTGTACCGTGAAGTTCACCCACATCAACCCCCACGACGCCAGAGCGATGATCAGCAACGGCAACAACACTTTATGAACGCCGTCGATAAAGTCATGCACAACCTCGATTTGCAGGCTGATTTGTGGAAAGGCCTTACCAGGCAGATCTGGATATTCAACCGTGCGGGTTACCCAAGCCATGCGCACGGGATGCCAGTTGCCATGCAGCACCGTGTCTAGGCTCTCCATACTGTCTGAAGGCGCGAGCTGCCCCAGTTCGAATTGCATATGCCGCGTATCAACCGCCATGCTCGATATATTCAGATCGAGCATCAGACGACCAAACGGAAACCAGATCAATTCACCAATGAATCTGGGCTGCGTCGTGAGTTTTTGACGTGTCACTACGGTACCATCAGGGTGTACCGTCAGTGCATAGACGACCGCCGACGACAACCCTTTTTCACCACTGATATCCAGCACCGGATGCCAGATTTTCTCGAGGTGACGCTCGGCACGCACACCCATCCATGAACGGGGTGTGTCGTCAGGAGAACTGAACGCCAGACGCTCATCTTTCCATTTGAGCACCAACTGTGCCGTAGCATCGAAGGTGCCGGTATCAAGACGAATATCGTTGACATCCTCAAGGTACAGGTAAGCCCGCACCGTAGTAGGACCGTCAAGACGTGGAGGAGGAATGTCGGCCAGCACAACCCCGGAGGAACCGAACCAAAGCAGTACGGTGGCAAATAGCGCGAACAAAACTGACTTAATGCGCACGATTATCCTTTTTATAACGGGCAAGCCCTTTTTCCATCGCCTCAACAACTGTACGCAACACCTCGATACGCGCATGGTTTTTATCGTTGGATGAAACCAGATGCCAGGGGCACCGTTCGGTGCTGGTTTCCCGAAACAGGTCATTGGCAGCTTGAACGTAGTCGTCCCAACGTTTACGGTTACGCCAGTCTTCGTCGGTAATTTTGAAGTTCTTGAACGGTGAACGCTTGCGCGCTTCAAACCGTTCGAGCTGTTCGTCTTTGGTGATGGCCAACCAGAACTTCAGGACGATGGCACCATGGTCAACCAGTTGATGCTCAAATTGATTGATTTCAGTGTAAGCCCGACTCCACTCGGCTTCGGTGGCAAACCCTTCAACACGCTCAACCAGAACACGTCCATACCAGGAACGGTCAAAAATACCGACTCGCCCCTTCGGCGGCAACTTGCGCCAGAAGCGCCACAAATACGGACGCGCAAGCTCTTCGTCGGTAGGTGCTGCAATAGGGATGGCCCGGTACTGACGCGCATCAATTGCGTGGGTAATGCGTCGGATCGTCCCCCCCTTGCCTGCCGCATCCTGGCCTTCAAACACCAGAATTAACGGAAAATTGGCAAAGCGCGGGTCTCGCACCAAACGGGCCAACCGTGCCTGCAATTGGGTCAACAAGGGTTCATAGTCCCCTTTTTTCAGCTTGGCGGTGTAGTCGATGGCGTCGAGTGACAACACCCGACCATTGTTTGCAATGGCATCAGGATTGGTCAGCACTGCGCCTTCAGGCAGAAACGGGGTATCGTCGGCCACCAGCGACGGGATCACGGGTGGCCGTGGGTGACGTCGCAGCGTCGACAGCACAGCCTGACCCGTACAAATATGACGTGTATTGTCGTCAGCCGACGGGATGACCACCCAGGGCGAGTATTTATCATGCGTAAGGGTCATGGCCAAGGCCCCGATAGCACGGGCCCGATCAAATTTCTTGCGGACTTCGAGATCAAGCGGATTGACTTGCCAGGATGTGTCAGGGTTCGCCAGCAAGGCATCTACGCGCTCTTCCTGGCCTTTTTTGGACATATGGAACCACAACTTGACCACTTGCACGCCGTTATGCGTCAGGACGGACTCGAATTCGCGCACTTCCTGTGCCAAGGCCCTGACCCGGCCTTCATCGGGTGTTTTCTGTGCCAGCTCTTCGAAAAGATCGCGATACCACGACCCGAACACAACACCGGTAGACCCTTTAGCCGGCAGGTGACGCCAATAACGCCATAACGGAGGCACCCCCTGGAGCTCTGGCCCGGGAGGGCCGTACGCCAGCGTAATGATGTGACGCGGATCCATCCATTCATTCAGTATATTGATGCAACCACCCTTACCCACCCCATCAAGACCGGCAATCACAATGAGTACGGACTGATGCGCCTGCTTGAGCAACGCATACTGTGCCTTGAGCAAAGTGACACGCAAATCGGCTATTTGCTCTTTAGCCGCTTTCTTGTCAAGAACCGGATCGGATTCAGCCGCGCCAAGCGCAACTTCAAAATGATGGGAAGGAGTAAGTTTTTTTGTCATACTGGCCTTTTATTATGCTTGTGTTTGTTACCGTAGCGTTTCATTGTATTTCAATACTTACCTGACCAAAACCAGGCGCACGACCGCATCACCCCCTGCCCACAAGAACGCATTTTGCTCAAACGCTTGTTGACGCCTTTCATTTTCCGCGTCATCAAAACGCTGGCTGAACGGGTTACTTGTCGATATGAATGCCGCGCAGCGCACACCGTGGGTATGATAGAGAGCCAACAGTTCGGAGCTGAACGTGTCGATGCACAGCCTGAAGGGCCGCTGGCCCAGCACGGTATATTCAGTGGCAAGATAGGCCTGCAATAACTGCGGATCAATTGCGCTCGCTTGCAGCGACTGCGGGTCAGTTTCGGTCATACGCCCCATGCACATTGGTTTTTAATTATGCAGTTTATTGTGAAGGAGTATGTTTTTGAACCCGCTGCACCCAAAAAAATTGCTGAAAAGCAAATGGACGGCGATCAAGCCTGTCGCAAAGAACAAACATTTTCTGGTCACCAAGGTCATTCAACCCGAGCCTCCAGAGGCCGCAGTTCAATGGATCGAAATAGAAGCCGTGTATTCCAGGAAAAGCAAGATCATTGACTGGCGCGAGCTGCGCGACGAGACGCTGTGGCGGCAGGGGTGGGTTTGATACCCCCGGGAAACCAGGATGTTCCGGCATCCACCTACGAATCAATTAGTCTGCTCACAAAGCAGCGGCAAACCCCGGCGGCACGGATGATCCCCATTCAACGAAGCTTTGGGTGGATGGCTATGCCGAGCTGATTGCAGCTTTGTGAGCGATAGCGCTGAGCCATATTATCGCTATCACTTGCACTATCAAATGCAGAAAAATGCATGGTTGTGACGGAAAAAAAATAACGCCTCGATTAAGAGGCGTTATTTATAAAGCACTTGGAG
>JAAYID010000090.1 GCA_012744285.1 Alcaligenaceae bacterium | reverse complement strand
GGGTAGGGGTGTCGCGCGAAAATTCGGCCAGGATTCTCAGGCCACGCTCAAGCCCCGGCACCGAGTATTTATCGGCCTTGTCTGTCTCGGTGCCCTCCAAACCGCTGTCGGTCGGTGTCAATGCTGCCATAGTTAATTCTTGTTTTATATATGAACTAAAAAGCGGCATTGTCCTATAGAACAATGCCGCCTGCAAGAACGCCCGGAACAGCGGGCGCACAGCCAAAACTGTTGAAGATTATTTTGTTTTAGGGCTTACTTGACCCCGCGCGCCAATTGTTCCGTGGCGAGCTTGCGCAACTGGCGGCGAATCCGTGTGATACCGACATCGTGCTGATACAGGTGTTCGCGCTGGTTGGCGTCGGGTTCCATCTGTTCGAGCACGACACGGTCTTGTTCAAGCACAGCCCAGTGGCGAGCTTCCAGGCGGTTTTTGTACAGGAAACGCCATGAATCACGCTCCCAACCCGATACTTTGCGGACACGCCAGAAGAATACTGACGCCAGGTTGGGAGCAATGGGAGTGAAGCAGCCAATGATGCAGAAATTGCCGCCAGGACCACCGGTTTTGGGGTAGGGGATTTCAAGGCGCATCCAGTGCAGGCCGGTGTCGGCCCATTCAGACCAGTCAAAGTTTACATCGCGCTGGCCGGCTTTTTCAAAGATAACGCCATGTTCCGTGTCGCGTAGCTGGAATTGGGCCGAACGTGAACCAACCGCCATACTGTGGGATTGCTTGTGCAGGTAGGTGCCATGCATCGGGTCCATGACGTTGTCGATGACGTAGCGGTAATCGCCGCGCCATTCGGTATAGCACAGGAAGCTGGACCATTCGTCGGATACCAGCTGTTCGGGCAGAACCAGTGGAGGCGGCTCGTCAATGTTCTGCGACGAGTTGTACATGAAGATCACGCCATTGCTTTCTTGCAGGTGGAAGGCACGCGTTGCGCGGGAGCCTTCGAGCTTGCAGCCGGGGTTGCCCGGAACCGACACGACCGTGCCATCCGAGCGCACCTCGACACCGTGATAGCCACAGGCAATTTTGTTACCTAGCGGGATACCGAATGACAGCGGTGCGCCACGGTGCGGGCAATGGTCTTCCAGACAATGGGCTTTGCCGTCGGCGTCACGCCACAGCACCAGTTTCAGGCCCAGCCGGCGCAATGAAACGGGGGTGTCCTTGACGAAATGTGATGGGCAGATGGCATACCACAAGTCTTTGAGGCCGTCGGTCAGGATTTTCTGGATGGCTTCTTCGGTGTTGGCCGCGGTGGCGGCTGCGTTAGCTGTGCTCATGAGTCGTTCCGGAAGAGGTTAGTCGGCGGCCAGGCGTGCCAGTTCGGCCTTCAGTACATCAGGTGTCCAGAGGTCAGTCGTCAGCGGCTGCGGACCCTGCTCGTTCAGGAAAGCGACCAAAGGCTCGATGGCGGTCACGCCGGATGCGTACGCACGTTCGAGCGTATCGCCCAACAGGTTTTCATACGCGGTGGGTTCGGATGTGCGCGCCTGATGAGGTTCGAGGTAGCAGGGCGTAAGGTAGCGATCTAGCATTTATTGGCCTCCGGTTAAAGGGCATGACATGAAACAACCCGTGATTAATAAGCGGCTTGTTGTTTCATATATTAAACAGCGTTTTATTTTTGGTTAGTGTAGGCGTCGTCAAAACGACGATCTATTGGTGGAAACCCCTAATTTTGGTTTGATAATTTAACTAACCATTTATTTTTAAACGATTTATTTTAATTTTATTAGTCTTTGGAGAGCACCCGGGCGACCTCGGGAAATGGGCTGGAATACCAGACAAAGGGTTATCCCTACTATTTGATCGCGCATCGAAGCGATAAAGTTTGTTCAATTGAGAAAACGTCAGTTCATATATAAAACATTGTGAGGGTGGTGTGATCCTGGTGTCACCAACAAGATTGCCGTCCACACAACACTCTAGGAGCCCAGCCTGATGGTTGAAATCGAATTCCGGAATGTACGAAAGTCGTTTATCGACAAGCAGACGTCCAGGCCGATCACAGCAGTGACCAATGTGTCCTTGTCGATCAACAAGGGTGAGGTGGTCTCGCTGATCGGTCCTTCAGGCTGCGGAAAAAGCACTTTGCTGAATATGGGTTCGGGGCTTTATCAGCCGACAGAAGGCGAGGTCTATGTGGCGGGTAAATTAGTGACCCGACCTGTGCGTGAAGTGGCCTTCATGCTGCAGAAAGATTTGTTGATGCAGTGGCGCACCATCGAAGACAACGTCGCCCTCGGTCTTGAGATTGCCGGGGTTTCCAAGGGGGAACGCATGAGCGTTGCCCATGAATTGCTACACAAGTGCCACCTCAAGGGCTTCGAGAAGCACTACCCGTATCAATTGTCTGGGGGCATGCGTCAGCGGGCGGCGCTGGCACGCACTCTGGCCGTTGATCCACAGGTCATGCTGCTCGACGAACCGTTTTCAGCGCTGGACGCCCAGACCAAGATGGTACTGCAGCAAGATTTGGCCCAGATGCTCTTTGAGAAAAAGCGTACGGCGTTGTTCATCACTCATGACTTGG
>JAAYID010000089.1 GCA_012744285.1 Alcaligenaceae bacterium | reverse complement strand
GTGTGCGCCCATGCTGGGCGCACAACGAACAAACCCCGCTGCAAAAACAGCGGGGTTTGTTTTTAACGGCTTGCGATAGCCGGCGTATGGCCCGTTTGCACGTTAATAGTGTTATTCAATCGGTTCGTACGGCAGGCCAACGTAGTTTTCGGCAATGTTGCGCAAGCCGGCTTCCGACGTGGTGTAGTACTCAAGTTCAGCCAGTTGCATGCGTTTGCCGAAGGCATCGTCCGAGAACTTGTGCAGCATCGAGGTCATCCACCACGAGAAGCGTTCTGCTTTCCAGATACGACGCAGTGCGATTTCAGAATATTTAGCCGTCAGGTCGGCGCGGCCTTCCTTGAAGACTTTCGTCAGAATGCGGTACAGGGTCGATACGTCGCTGGCGGCCAGATTAAGGCCTTTTGCACCGGTTGGCGGCACAATGTGCGCTGCGTCACCGACCAGGAACAGGCGACCGTAGGTCATGGGTTCGGTCACGAAACTGCGCAACGGCGCAATGCTCTTTTCAATAGACGGGCCGGTTACCAGGCGTGCTGCAACATCTTCGGGCAGGCGCGCTTTCAGTTCGTCCCAGAAACGCTCGTCTGACCAGTCTTCGATCTTGTCGTCCAAAGAAACCTGCACGTAGTAGCGGCTGAGGTTTGCATTGCGCTGACTGCACAGGGCAAAACCGCGCTCGTGGCTGGCGTAGATGAGCTCTTCGTCAACGGGTGGTGTGCGTGACAGGATGCCGAGCCAGCCGAATGGGTAAACCCGTTCGAAGGTCTGGATCTGGTCGGCAGGGACGGATTGGCGCGAAACGCCGTGAAAGCCGTCACAGCCGGCAATGTAGTCACATTCAAGCTCGACGGTTTCGCCGTCTTTGACGAATGTGACGCGAGGCTTGTCGGTGTAAAAATCGTGCAGCTTGACGTCTTCTGCTTCATAAATAGTGATGCCGCCGGTGGCTTTACGGGCTTCCATAAGGTCTTGCGTAACCTCGGTCTGGCCGTAAACCATGACGGTTTGACCGTCAGCGTATTTCTTGAAGTCGATGCGGTGCAACTGGTTGTTGAAACTGAATGCAGTCCCTTCGTGGACCAGGCCTTCACGATCCATACGGTCGGCAACTTTTGCTTCGCGCAGCAAGTCAACCAGCCCTTGTTCAAGCACGCCGGCACGGATACGGCTGAGGACATATTCCGGGGTTTTACGTTCAAGGATGACGGTTTCAATGCCCTGCAGGTGCAGTAACTGGCCCAGAAGCAGGCCGGAAGGGCCGGCACCGATAATCGCGACTTGTGTTTTCATGGAGAGCTCCTTGTTTGTGCCCGATTTCGATTGAAGGGTGTTCGGGATGACCGCTATGGTGCGCCTGAACGGATTTTTATGGAATGGACTAATTCATGCAATAATTGTACTTTTGGAAACTCGATTAATTTTTCTTAATCGTAATTCATTGAAATATAACGAACGTTAGGGTTGTCCCTAGGTATGTTATTGCAATAATTGCGATACCTGTCATGGCTAAGAGCAATCGTTCAACATCGCGTTCCGGGCCGCGTATCCCTGTTTATCAGTTGTACGGCGAACGCGAGCAATGGCCAACCCCGGATCTGGTGCACTGCGAACTGATTGTTGAACGCAGTCGCTTGCACGATTGGGAAATCAAGATTCACCAGCATCATGGCTTGTTTCAGTTGTTGTATTTGAAAGGGGGAACGGCGCGGGTGGTGCTCGATGAGCAAGAGCATGCCATGCAATCCGGGCAATTGGTTCTGGTCCCCCAGATGTGTGTGCACGGCTTTCGCTTCGACCCGGGGGCACATGGTCATGTGGTGACCCTGGCTCACCCGTTGGTCGATGCCCTGGTCTCATCAGGGCTGGGGCCCATCGACAGCGGCTTGCTGACGCCGCAGATTTTTACACTGGAGACTAACCTTGACGATTACGTCGACAGTGCGTTTGTACGACTTGATGTTGAGTATCGTGGCAATGTTGCGCATCGCGATGCCTTGATGACAGCGTTGCTGCAATGTATTTTTGTGTGGATCAGCCGGCAGATGTCGACGGTTCATCGCGCACCGGTACGCCCCGAGGATCAGGGCCGGACATATTTCAGGCAGTTTTCGCAATTGGTCGAGCAGCACTACGCCCAGGGTTGGGCAGTTGATCTTTACGCTAAAAAAATCGGCATTACTGCCGCCTACCTGAATATTTTGTGTCGCAAGGCGACCGGCCAGACAGCGCTTGAACTGATTCATCATCGCATTGTACTGGCGGCCAAGCGTGAACTGGTTTACACCACAATGACGATCAGTGTTGTGTCGGACGCCCTGGGTTTTACTGACCCCGCATATTTCACCCGCTTCTTCAAGCGGCATGTAGGGGTTTCGCCTAAAGAATTCAGGAATCAGGCCGCGACCATAATGGAATTGGCCTGACTCCCGAGACATGCCGGTTGATGAAACACAACCCTTGAAGGCTGCACCGCTTCAGGAACATCAGCCCACAGGCAGATGTTCCTGTTCTGTTAACCGCGGGCGTCGGTCAGTTTGACAGGCGTCAGCGCTTGCAGGTCGGCGAATGACAGGCCATCGACAACATCAATAACCTGCGCGCCGCCGGCACCCAGATCGAATACTGCAACGTCGGTGTAGACACGGCTCACGCAGCCGATACCGGTTAGCGGGTAAGAGCACTGGTCGACCAGTTTGGATTCGCCTGTTTTGGTGCGCAGTTCCATCATGACATAGGTTTTCTTGGCACCAATGGCCAGATCCATTGCGCCGCCAACAGCCGGGATGGCATCGGGTGCACCGGTGCTCCAGTTGGCCAGGTCACCACTGACCGACACCTGAAAAGCCCCCAGTACGCACACGTCAAGGTGGCCACCGCGCATCATGGCAAAGCTGTCGGCGTGGTGAAAGTAGCACCCGCCCGGCAGCAGCGTGACAGGCTGTTTGCCGGCATTGATGAGGTCGTAGTCTTCTTCGCCTTTTGCCGGCGCCGGGCCCATGCCGATGACGCCGTTTTCGCTGTGCAGGATGACTTCGCGGTCGCTGGGCAGATGGTTGGCCACTTTGGTGGGCAGCCCGATCCCCAGGTTGACGACGGCGCCGTCAGGGATGTCGGCAGCAACGCGTGCCGCCATCTGGTCGCGGGTCCAGGTTGGAATCGTATTTTGTTCGCTCATTTTTGGTCCTTAAGCTGTTTTGAAACCAGCCGGGCCGGTGGCCGTGCGGGGGACTTTGACAATGTGTTTGACGAAAATGCCGGGGGTAACGACGGTCTCGGGATCTATTTCACCCAGTTCGGCAATTTCATGGACTGAAGCAATGGTGCACTTGGCGGCAGTGGCCATGATGGGACCGAAGTTACGTGCGGTTTTGCGGTAAGTGAGGTTGCCCCAGCGGTCGCCCGTTTCAGCCTTGATGAGGGCGAAGTCTGCAAATATGGGATATTCAAGCACGTATTGACGTCCATTGATCTCGCGTGTTTCTTTGCCTTGGGCCAGTTCGGTACCAAAACCGGTGGGGGTGAAAAATGCCCCGATACCGGCACCCGCTGCGCGGATGCGTTCGGCCAGGTTGCCTTGCGGAACCAGTTCAAGCTCGATTTTCTTTGAGTGGTACAACTCGTCGAACACGTAAGAGTCGGCCTGCCGGGGGAACGAGCAGATGATTTTGCGTACACGTCCGGTCTTGAGCAGCGCAGCCAGGCCAATTTCGGCATTGCCCGCATTGTTGTTGACGATAACCAGGTCTTTGGCACCTTGGGCAATCAGGCCATCGATCAGTTCGGCGGGCTGACCAGCGCCGCCAAACCCGCCGATCATGACGGTGGCACCGTCGTGAATACCGGACAGCGCGGCTTCAACTGAGGGAGAGATTTTATTGATCATGTTTTCCGTACGAACATTTCGTTGAAAAATTTCGAATTTGTTCTTATAGTGAACATTTATTCGCATATAGAACGAGCAGGTCTAGCTTAATCAGGCTGGGCGGGCTTGTCAATGCACGTCACACAAGTGGCCACCACATCATGACTCATTCCTGGTTCAAGCCTGAACGCATCACTTCTCGACAATCGGGCCCGGTAGCGCCCGAGGTCAAGGCAAAGAAGCCGTCTCGCGAGCCGTCAGCCAAGGTTTTGGCCAACACGCAGGATGCGGCCTTATCTATCGTTCAAGACGAATTGTCTGCCCGTTCCGACGATTCAGTACCGCGTCCAGGGGACGCCTATGTGCAGTCCTTTGCGCGTGGTCTGGCGGTGTTGCGAAGTTTCGGTGCGCAAACACCGGCACAAACCTTGTCTGAGGTGGCGGCCAATACCGGGCTGACACGAGCCGGAGCGCGTCGTATCTTGCTGACGTTGCTGGCGTTGGGCTACGTTACCAATGAAGGCCGGTTGTTTCGTTTGACTCCCAAGGTGCTAGAGCTGGGTTTTGCCTATCTCACATCACAACCGTTCTGGACGCAGGCGCAGCCCGTCATGGAGTCGCTGGTCGAGCAACTGCGTCAGTCCAGTTCCGCTGCCGTGCTTGACGGGAATGAGGTGGTGTACGTGGTGCGGGTGCCTGCGCACAAGATCATGTCCATCAATCTGGGGGTGGGCAGTCGCTTGCCGGCTCACTGCTCGTCGATGGGGCGGGTTTTGCTGGCGGGTTTGCCTGATGTCCAGCTTGAACAACGCTTGTCTGAAATGACCTTGACGGCGTACACACCGCAAACCATTGTGGATCATGACCGGTTGCGCGACGTACTGATGCAGGTCAGGGCGCAAGGGTGGTGTCTGGTGCGTGAAGAGCTTGAGCCCGGTCTGGTGTCCGTCGCGGCACCGATTCGGGATATCAACGGCCGGGTAGTGGCGGCCATCAATGTCAGCGGCTCGGCTGACAAGGCCAGCGCCAGTCATGTGCTTGATGTCTGTTTGCCCAAGCTGCTGGCGGCTGCTTCGCGTATCAATGCGCTGCTGGGCGCTGCACATTGACCGTATTACGCGCGGAACGCGTTATTGCGGGCTCACTGGCGGGCTCTCATGCAAACGCCCGGTATTACCGGGCGTTTGCAAGCCATTTGGCTGAAAGGATCGTGGGCCAGAGGGCATGCCCCAGGACGGGCATGCCGTAAACAGGTCGCGATCAGGCGTCGAAAAACACCGTTTCGTTCGGGCCTTGCAGGTGAATGTCAAAGGTGTAGAC
>JAAYID010000088.1 GCA_012744285.1 Alcaligenaceae bacterium | reverse complement strand
GGTTTGACCATCGCGCAGTTCCAGCGGCTTGACCAGCTGGCGCGGATAGGGATGAATCGCCATATGGCCGTACGCCGACTGCTCGGGAAGGCCGGCCAAATCGGACGATTTCAGCTCGACCAGGACAGACTGGGCAAACAGACGGACATCGCCGGCCCAGATGGGGTCAACCAGCAGGTGCTCCAGCTCGGGCAGCTCACAGACCAGGTCTGAAATACGCTCAAGCACCTCTTGCAGGGTTTCGTAGGCAGCCGGGCTCAGCTGCTGCTTGAGTACCCGTCGCCACAAAACACTTCGCTCTACCAGCTGACGCGCGAGATAGCCATTCAGAGGGGGCAGCTCAATCGCGCGGTCACGCGCCGAAATCGCCCCGCGCATACCCGAACCAAAATTGATGTAGGGCCCGTAATTGGGATCAACACCCACACGAATGGCCATGGGCACATCGTCCACATGCTGCAAACCCGGATAGTCAGCCCCTTCAGCCAGCACTTCGAGCGGAATGTCAAAACAGGCGAACAATTCGGCGCATTCCGAACGTGTCAGTTTCTGGCGCCCCTCGGACAAGGCACGGCGAACCAGCGCCCGCGCCTCGTCAACACGAGGTAACCGGCTGAGCGGCTCGGGCGGCAAGGTTTGCAACGACAGCATCTGGTTATAGTGGTACGCCGCCAGCACGCCAAACGCGCTGGTGGCCGATTCGGGCGTGCGAAAACACGGAATACCGGCCTCATCAAACATGCGCCGCAGCGGACGCATGCTGGCCTCACCCATCAGACAAGCCATCACAGGCTTGGGTGCCTTGGTCGCCATGGTAATGATCTGGCGCACGACTTCGGCCATATCCGCACGCGAGTCCGGGGCCAACAGCACCAGCAGACCGTCGACATTCGGATCATCCATCAGTACGCGCAACACCAGACGCAGGGTTTCGGGGGCCAGGCCTGCACGCGTAACAACGGGATTCCTGACCTGTGCACGCGGCTCAAGGCTTCGTGCCAGCTCATTCGCACTGGCCTGCGTCAACTCGGCCGGTGCCACCGCCGACGCTTCGCCCATAGTATCGAGCGCCAGCTGGGGCGGCCCGCTGCCATTGGAAAACAAGGCAATCCGCCGCCCCTTGGGTCGTACCGGGCTGCGTAACACCCTGATGGCTGAAAACAGCTGCACGAAATACGGAACGCGAACGGCACCGGCCCGGCGCAACAACGCATTGAAAACGGCGTCACTAAGGGAGTTGGGATTGCGCGCCCCCTGACCTGCCCGCAACACCACCACGGGCTTCACCGACGCTGCCGCACGCAACGCGCTGGTCAATGCCCGCGATGAACTGACATTTTCAAGATACACGGCAATACTGTCAGTACGCGAGTCAGTGGCCAGATAGTCGAGCACCTGGGCAATGGTCACGACGGACTCGTCCCCCATCGACACCACGGTTGAAAACCCGAGCGTTGCATCACGGGCCCAATCAAGTACGGCACTGAAAATAGCCTCGGATTGCGATACCCAGGCAACCTTGCCGGGCAAGGCCAGATGCGTTGAAAGGCTGGCATTAAGGCCGATATGGGTACGCTGTACCCCCAGCGAACGCGGGCCCAGCAGCATGCAATCGTGTTCGCGGGCATACAGCCGGCACAACTGCATGTCGTGGGCCGGGTCGACCGACGGGTGGTCCGGTGCCAGGACAATCAGGGCCCGGGGCCGGTGCTTTTGCAAGGCCCACAGCGCCTGGTTAAGCATGCGCCCGGTCAGGGACACAACCGCCAGATCAAGGCGCCCCCCCTTGGGCACCCCTGCCAGCGTGGCGGGTAGCCTGATGGACTCACCCGGCTGGGTAACAACCACGGTGGCCCGGTCTTGCAGACGCAGCGGCAGGTTCTGCGCAGCGGCCAGACCTTTGGGCCCGATGACCAGCATCGAGACCGGGTCAAACAAAGCGGCTAAACGATGACGAAGCATGACGTTTGATCTGTACCTTAAAATACCAAAATTGCACTCTAACGTTCGGGCGCGATCAACCACAGACCACACCCGAACAGTCACGAACATATTACCTATCTTATGACCTCGTCTACCCCAGCGGTTGTCCGCACCCGCTTTGCCCCTTCCCCCACTGGCTACCTGCACCTTGGCGGCGCACGTACCGCCCTGTTTTCGTGGGCTTTTGCCCGTCATCATAAAGGTGTTTTCGTCTTGCGTATCGAAGACACCGACCTCGAACGGTCAACACCCGAGGCGGTACAGGCCATTCTTGACGGCATGAACTGGCTGGGCATGCAACCCGACGAAGGCCCGTTCTACCAGATGCAGCGCATCGATCGCTACCGCGAAGTGATTGCAAAAATGCTGGACGAAGGCTCGGCTTACTACTGCTACAGCAGCCCTGAAGAAGTTGAAGCCATGCGTGAAAAAGCCCGTGCGGCCGGTAAAAAACCTCGTTACGACGGCACCTGGCGCCCGGAACCGGGCAAAACCCTGCCGCCGGTGCCTGAAGGCCGCACACCGGTCGTGCGTTTCAAGACCCCGCTCGATGGCGTTACCCACTGGAACGATATCGTCAAAGGGCCGATCAGTTTTGACAACACCGAACTCGACGACCTGATCATCGCCCGCCCTGACGGCACCCCGACCTACAACTTCTGTGTGGTCGTTGACGACTGGGACATGAAAATCACCCATGTGTTGCGCGGCGATGACCACATCAACAATACCCCTCGCCAGATCAATATTCTGCGCGCCCTGGGTGGCGAGCTGCCCCAATACGGCCACTTGCCCATGATTCTTGGCCCTGACGGCGAAAAACTGTCCAAGCGCCACGGTGCCGTCAGTGTCATGCAATACGATGACGAAGGCTACCTGCCCGAGGCCATGATCAACTACCTGGCTCGCCTGGGCTGGAGCCACGGCAACGACGAACTCTTTTCACGTGAGCAGCTGGTGGAATGGTTCGACACCCGCAGTCTCAGCAAGTCGGCCTCGCAATGGGACCCGAAAAAACTGAACTGGGTCAACGCTCACTATATCCGGGCCATGGCCGATGCCGAACTGGCCCGGCGGGTAGCGCCACGCATTCGCGCCTTGGGCGGCAAGCCCGAAGCCGTGGACCTGGATGCGGTCATGGGGTTGCTGAAAGACCGCGCCGAAACCCTGAACCAGCTGGCCGAAGGCGCCATGTTGTTCTGCCGCGACTTTACCGGCATTGACAGCGCCTTGCGTTCTGAACACCTGACCCCGGAAGCGCTGGCTGTCCTGGCCGATTTCGCCAGCCAGGCCGCCACACTGCCGGCCTGGACAACCGAAGCGCTGGCCGACCTGATCAAAGCCACCCTTGAAAAGCACGGCATCAAAATGCCAAAGCTCGGTGTCCCTCTGCGGGTTGCCGTTGCCGGACAAAAGCAAACTCCAGCTATCGATGCCGTACTGAAAATCATGGGGCGGGACACCGTTCTGGCCCGCCTGGAAGCGGCACTCAAGGGTTAGGCAAGCAAGGCAACAACGACACGTGCGGGCCCTGCAGGCTGGACGACAGACAAGCTAAAACGGCAAGCGGTAGTTGTCTGGCATACGCCCGACGGTGAACGCCCCTTCGGGGCCGCGCAAGCGCAACTGGCGTCCGGTTTGCGACACGACCTGATAATGGTTTGTGTAAATCGGGTCGTCGGCCTCGACCGGGCTTCCGTTCGAGTTCAGCGTTTGCAATACCAGGACATCGCCCTCGACGCGCCAGCAGCCGTCTTCCGAGAGCAACTGGGGGGGCTTGCCACGACGCTGCAATTGCTCTGAGTAAGCCATTTTCCCGTTCGGATGCAACTGCAACCACACCTTGAGCTCACCCGCCAGGCCGGGTGACTTGCGACTGCCCAGCCAGTTGCCAATCAAACCACTTTCGGAGCGGGCCGCCTGACACTGCGGTACCGGGTCGGGCAATGCCGCTTTTTTCTCTGGAACCGGTGCACAGGCCGAAAGCCCGGCCACTGACACCACGACACCCCACCACTTCATCTGAACACTGAGCATGGACACCTGCATTATTGAATCAAATTGATGCGGCAAGATACCAAGGCCTCGCGAACTTGCCAATGGGGTGCAACATTTGTTCACCAAGACAGCTTTTCACAGACTATCAATGGCTTAGCCAATGCGGTTAAAAGCAAGACATGGACAAATGAGAATTCCAGACAAAGACGGCTTGATTCACCTTTCGCGAAACACTACAATTAGTGCTCTGAATTTACAAAACCACAATATATAGTGGTTACAAACAACAGCAATCAGGCTATAAAAACCGCTGTTTCAAAGCCGGTTGCACCACCTTCCACCACAAAACACACGCTGCGGCGCGCCATGTCGTGCGCCACCAACAGGAGCTCTCATGCAGACCGCCCAAACCGAATCACGCACCGAACCCCAGCCCTCAGCGCCGGCCAAGTCAACCGGCACCACAGGCAAATCGGGCCAACCCTGGCACAACTTCAGCACCATCCGTCGTAACGGGTCGGTTGTCGCCTTTGAACCCGGCAAAATCGCCATCGCCATGACCAAGGCCTTCCTGGCCGTCAATGGCGGACAGGGCGCAGCTTCGGCGCGTGTTCGCGAACTGGTCGAACAGCTCACCTCGCAAGTGGTCAACGCCCTGGTACGCAACCGTCCGGGCGGCGGCACCTTCCACATCGAAGACATCCAGGACCAGGTTGAACTGGCCCTGATGCGCTCCGGCGAACACGATGTCGCCCGTGCCTATGTGCTGTACCGTGAAAAACGTGCCCAGGAACGCGCTCGCGCCGAACCGGCCCACACCAAACCGGCGCAACCCGCGCTGAACGTCAACGACAATGGCACGTTGCGTCCACTCGACCTTGAACAGCTCAAGGCCACCATCGAAGCAGCCGGCGCAGGCTTGCCCATCCAGATCGACACTGCGGCCATCCTTAAAGAAACCATCAAGAACCTGTACGACGGCATCCCCGTCGACGAGGTCTACAAATCGGCTATCTTGTCAGCACGTGCAATGGTCGAAAACGACCCGGCCTACAGCCAGGTTACCGCACGCCTGCTGCTGCACACGATCCGCGAAGAGGTACTGGGCGAAGAGGTTTCGCAGGCCGACATGGAAACCCGCTATGCCGAATACCTGCCCCGTTTCATCAAAACCGGTATTGAAAACGGTCTGCTCGACAGCAAGCTGGGCCAGTTCGACCTGCCCAAGCTGGCTGCAGCCCTGAACGCCGGCCGCGACAACCAGTTCAGCTACCTGGGCCTGCAAACCCTGTATGACCGCTACTTCCTGCACGTACGCGGTCGCCGCATCGAACTGCCCCAAATCTTCTTCATGCGCGTCGCCATGGGCCTGGCCCTGAACGAAATCGACCGCGAAGCCCGCGCCATCGAGTTCTACGACATTCTGTCGTCGTTCGACTTCATGAGCTCGACCCCCACCCTGTTCAACTCGGGCACGCTGCACTCACAGCTGTCGTCGTGCTACCTCACCACCGTTTCTGATGATCTGGTCGGCATCTACGACGCCATCAAAGAAAACGCCTTGCTGGCCAAGTATGCCGGCGGTCTGGGTAACGACTGGACACCGGTTCGCGCCCTGCGCAGCCACATTAAAGGTACCAACGGCGAAAGCCAGGGTGTGGTTCCGTTCCGGAAAGTCGTCAATGACACGGCCGTTGCGGTCAACCAGGGCGGCAAGCGCAAAGGGGCCGTTTGTGCCTACCTGGAAACCTGGCACCTCGACATCGAAGAGTTCCTCGAGC
>JAAYID010000087.1 GCA_012744285.1 Alcaligenaceae bacterium | reverse complement strand
CGACTGTCATGACCTCAAACGCTCGAACCGCCCGGTGCGGACCCGCATGCCGGGTGGTGTGGCAGGGGTGTCTCCTATAATGGAGACCCCCTATGCCGATACGCCCTAGCCCCGACTATTTCTGGGCGGCGTAACGCGCAGCGCTTTCGGAAATTTCCTTACGGGCAGCATCGGCACCCGCCCAGCCCTTGACCTTGACCCATTTGCCTTTTTCGAGATCTTTGTAGTGCTCAAAAAAGTGCTGGATACGGGCCAAATCTTCCTGAGGCAGATCTTCCGGGGTCTGGATATGGCGGTAAGGCGGGTACAGCTTGTCGACGGGAACTGCCAGCAACTTGGCATCGCCACCGGCTTCATCATCCATATTCAGCACGCCAATGGCGCGGCAACGAATCACCACCGATCTGGATGGGGAACGGTGCCACCACCAGAACATCAACCGGATCGCCATCATCAGAAATGGTTTGGGGAATATAGCCATAATTCGCCGGATAATGCATGGCGGTCAACATGAAGCGATCAACGAAGACTGCCCCTGAATCCTTGTCAACCTCATACTTGACCGGGTCGGCGTTCATGGGGATTTCAATAATGACATTGAATTCGTCAGGCAACTTCGAGCCCGCTGGCACACGATCTAAACTCATGATTTCAAACCTCTGGGATGGAAAATAAACTTAAAACAAAACGATCAACGGTGCTCGCCACCCTTGGGCCGATCAGACGTTTGTGACACATCGACACCAGGAATGGGCGCACTATCAAAATACTCATCAAATTCAGTAATCGGGGCCGATGGACGGCCCTCGTGACGGCTGACTGACGTGCCCGCAGGAACCGCAGTTGACTCATCGAAATAATCGGCAGCACTGGCAGCTTGCGGCACCGCTGAAGCGGTCTCTGCAACCGGGTTAACGGCATCAAGATCGTCAATCGCCAAGGGCTCGGGATCTGCACGAGTATCGGCTGCAGGCAACACCGAACTGGACTGCAAGGCAGGCAACAAACCGGTTACCCCCGACGCCAAACGCCAATACTTTCGGGCTTCATCGGTTCGACCGAGACGATCATACAAGTTGCCCAGCAGCGCATAGCCGTGAACATCGCCCTGCAAGGAAACACTGCGCTGCAGGTAGCGCTCACCTGGCCCCCACAACTGCCCGACAAGGCAAAGCTGGCCCAGTGCCGCAAGCAAAGCCGCATTGTCCGGATCTGTCTTGAGCCAGGTTTCGGCCTTGTTGATACGCCGGGTGACCTGTTCTGCAGGCGACTGCGCATAAGCATTCAGCAAACGCGCATCCAGCCGGACATTCAAAGACGCTTCGAGAATCTTGCCTGCCTCGTCATCGTGCCCTGACTGTTGCTGAACATGAGCTGCCGCCAAGGCCACTTCCGGCAATACCTTTTCTTCAGATTTCAACTCTCCCCACAGGGCACGAAAACCCTCGGCACCACCCGCCCTCAAACGTTCAGACGCCGACTGCGCGATAAGCGGCAAGGCGTGCTCACGATCAATGGCATTACGCCGCATCAACTGGCGAGTCAGTTCGAAGGTCTGGTCAGCGTTCCCCAGTTGCTGGTGCGCCTTGAGCAAGAGACGCGTGGCATTCGCCCGCTTTGCGCTGCCATCATGCAAGGGCTGCAATAGTGCCATAGCCTCTTGGGCCCGATGTTGATCGAGATACATTTCGGCAACAGCCGTTGCCCAGACGTCCTTGAGACCCGCATCAGTCGCTGCAGCGGCACGCGCCAGCGCCAGCGCTTCGTCGCGTCGCGCCAATTCACCTTCGTGGTGACAGGCCCGCGCCAACGCAAGACCCGCCAGGACGCGTGTGTTAACCGATTTGGTTCGTCCCAGCAAGCGGGACAGCTCCTGCTCGGCTTGCGCGTAGCGACCCTCCAGCACAAGCAACCAGCCTTTTTCAAGCTGCTCATGGTCACGCTTGCGTGCCCGCAAACCACGCCAGGACCGGAACCGCTCGGGACCCGATGTAATAAATACCATGACGCGGATGATCGCATACAAAATCACAAAGCCTGCGACCAGCAACAAGACGGCCAACGTAAGCGACAGTTCGATTCGCCAGGGCTGGGCAACAATCAGGACATTACCGCTGTGCTCTTTAAGCACAACCCCAAGTCCAACCGCCAGCGCCAGAACAACCAGTGTCCAGAACCATGTCCTCATGCCTTACCCCCGAACAACGGCAGCTTTGGCCGCACTGATGGTTGACACGACACCCGCAGATGATAATGACGGTGAGCCCGGCGACCCGCTGCCCTGAACAGCCGGAGCCGTGGCAGGCTCAGGCGCTGCACCGGATGCGGGCGCGGCTTGTTCTGCCGATACAGCATCGGGTGCCGATGCGGGTACCGGAGCAGATGCCGCCGGAGACGATTCGGGCGTGGACACTGCCCCAGCCTCACCCGATGCGGCTGCCTCAGGGGCAGCAGAGCGGGATGTGTCGCCTGAAGCGCCGGCCTCTTCCAATGACGAAGAGCTGCGACGACGTTCAAGCGAACGGGTACTTTCCTGGCGGACGGTTTCAAGCGCTGACAACGTTTGTGTCAGGGCAGGCAAACGGGAATCGACAGGTGTATCTACCAACCGTGAGACCAGGCGCTGGGCCCGCTGGGTTGTTGAGACCTGGGTGTCAAAATGAGACTGCAACGCCATGTTGATCGCGTCGAGCTCGGCTTTCCATACGTCAGACTGGCGCATCATCAAAGCCAGTTGAGCCGTCATGACACGCAACTTGAGCGTCAAACGCAACTGGTCGGCCTGATCAGGGGAAATCAGCAAGGCAGACTGATCATCAACACGACGGACACTGATGACATCGGCCAGATCATGCCTGAGCATGGACCACGCCTGACCGGCCCAGTAAACCGAGGCATCAAGCCCGGTACGCCACCAGGGGGCTTCAGGATCGGCCTTGAAGCCGGTTATAGCCGGGGATTCGCCCACCTGGGGTTCAGCGCGGCGTACACCAGGAACCGCATCATCGGGGACGAGAAGCGGTGCTTGTGCCAACAAACCATTCAGCTGCTCAAGCTGCACTGACAACGCAGGTACATCGACAACGGAAGCTGCGCGCAAGCGTTCAAGGTCACCGTTCAGCGTCTGCTGGATAGAGGCAAGCGCAGGGCGATTGGCGCGTGAAAGCCGGGCCTGCGCCGTTTCAAGTGCAACAATGGCATTGGCAACATTGCCACCCAGTGTAATTTGCTGGTTTGCAATAGATACCAGATGATCGATGTCATTCAGCAAAATAAGATCAGAACCGCTGTCGGTCAGCACCTGGAACGCCTGATCAAGATTAGCGAGCTGATCTTGCAACTCTTGCACGGTTGTCTGCAACTGTGCAAGACCAGAAGCCTGGGCAGCAACCTGCGCTTGAAGCTGACGTGACAACTGATCAGCGTGTGCCGCTGTCCGAGTGCTTTGATCCAGCTGCTCGAGTACCACTTGCTGCGACTGCTGTGCCGTCTGGAACTGAAACCAGACGATACCAGCCAGCACAATAGCAACAAGAATCACAACAACCAAAGCGGTTTGCAACGCCCCTGCAGAACGCGACCTGCCTGCAGATGAGGTAGAGCCGGCGGCAGTCTGACGGCCATCGTCTTTGCCTTTGGTAAGCAATACCGGGGTTTTGTCGTGACCTTCAGTTTTGGGTGTAATAGATTCAGTCATGGCGATAATTTAGTCTGGGGCGCCTTGCGGACGGCGCGTTCTTATAGGGAAGCCACAGCAGCCAGCGCCTGGCGCATAGACCCGACGTCGGGATCGCATAGTGTAACCGCTGGCAGCACCGCATCGGGAAACCGGCCTGCGAATTGCAATTTTAAACGCTCGGCAATACGCGGATGCACCACGACAAAGCCGGCGATACGCAATACATGAAGCAGGCCATGACGCTCAAGTTGGCTGAATACGGCATCAACAGCCTCACTGCTCGTCAATAACCAGACCGTGCGCAACGGCACACCCGACACCCGTAATTTCTCGAGCTGCGACTCACGCCAGACAGCCACCGAACGACGATAACTGGCATGACGGATTACACGCACGCCTGCTGCCTCTAACCGTTCACCGAGCCACTCACGCCCGGTTTGCCCCCGAACAATCAAAGCTGAACGGATACTGGACAGCTTCGCTTCAATCTGCGGCCATAAACCTTCCGAGTCAGAACTGGCTTGCGACGCCGGCTGCAACACCGGCGTTCCTGAAAAAACCGTACTGCCGCGCAAGGCGTTGGCCGTGGCAGCACCCACAGCCGCCACGAACAAGGGACGACGGGACGACACACCGCCAAAACCGGGCGATGCAAAATTGACCAGGGCGCTTTCATAAGCTGCCAACGCCATGGAGCTGACAAACACGATAAGATCGAAAGCCCCGGGATCAGGAACCTGCCCCGCCTCGATAGCCAGCGGCTGAAGCTGCAACACCGGCAGCTCGAGGCTGTCGAACCCGGATTGCCGCAGCGCAGCGGACAACAAGGCATTTTTGCCCTGAGGACGGGTCAGGACAATCAGCGGCGGGACACTGCCGGCCATGGACACTCAGGTCGCCGCTGGTGGCAACAAACGATCCAGAATGGCCTGGGCACCCTGAGCAAGCAACTGAGCCGCCACCTGCTCGCCTAGTTGGACAGCCTGGCTGACCGGCGCACGCCCCTGCCCACGAATAACGGTCGTACCGTCGGGTTCGGCCACGAGCGCTTCGATAGCAATATGATCACCATCGATTTGCGCAAACGCAGCCAAAGGCACTTGACATGAACCACCCAGTGCTCGTGAAACAGCACGCTCGGCCTGCGCTCTGGCAGCCGAATCGTGACACTGCAACGGGGCCAGCCACCCGGCCAGGTCGGTACGATCGGCCATGATTTCAATGCCCAACGCACCTTGCCCTGCCGCCGGCAGACTTTGATCAGTTTCAATGGAACTGCGAATACGGTGTCCGAGCTCAAGCCGCTTCAGGCCAACTGCAGCCAGAATAATGGCATCGAACTCGCCGCGATCGAGCTTGCCCAGACGGGTATCCAGGTTACCCCGCAGCGGTTTGACGACCAGATCAGGCCGCATCGCCCGAATCTGGGATTCGCGACGCAAGCTGGATGTACCCACCACGGCACCAGACGGCAAGTCGGCCAGACTCGCATACGTGTTGGATACAAACGCATCGCGCGGATCATCGCGTTCAAGAATGACGGGCAACGCAAAGGGCAAGGTCAACTCGACAGGGACATCTTTAAGAGAATGCACGGCCAGATCGGCACGCCCGTCGAGCAGCGCATTTTCAAGCTCTTTGACAAACAGACCCTTGCCACCCACCTTGGACAACGAGCGATCAAGAATCTGGTCTCCCCGTGTCGTCATCTCGAGCAGGCTGACATCGCAGTGCGGATACAGTGCGCGCAAGCGATCACGGACATGATACGCCTGCCACAAGGCGAGACGACTTGCCCGCGTGGCGATGACCAGTTTTTGGGGTGTAGCTGACATACGCGGCCTAACCCTGGAAATACGCAGCCACCAGGTAAATGACTATACCGATGACCGCCAGAATACCCAACCCTTGCAGCAAGGTCAGCCCCTTGCCACCTTCTTTTTGCTTAAACAGGCCCATGTGACTTCCCAGAAACCGCGACTTTACGAGACGCGAAAAACTTGCCAATTAAAACGACCAGAATGGCACCGGCAATTTCAGCACCGTACTTGATGGTCGCTGGTGTTGCACCAAAACGGTCAGTGATGATGACATCGGTGACCAGCATACCGCCCGCGATCCAGCCCAGCAGCGCAGCACCGAGCACGACAACCAGGGGAAAGCGGTCAATAAGCTTCAGTACCAGCGTACTGCCCCAGATAATAATGGGCACACTTAACAGCAGGCCGAAGATAACATACCCCATCTGGTGATCGACAGCCGTGCCTTGTGCCGCTCCGGCAATCGCAATGACGTTATCCAGGCTCATGACAAAATCGGCCACAAGAATCGTCTTGACGGCTGCCCATACGGACTGACTGGCCGTGATATTGCCATGGTGTTCATCATCGGGAATCAGCAACTTGATGCCGATCCAGAGCAGCAACAACGCCCCGGCCAGCTTCAGGAACGGGATACCCAATAACGTAAGGGCGAAGAAAATCAGGACGACACGCAGAAAAATCGCACCTGCAGTGCCCCACAAAATACCCTGCATGCGTTGACGCGACTCAAGCTTGCGACAAGCGAGTGCAATCACTACGGCGTTGTCTCCACCCAGCAAAATGTCAATCATGACAATCTGGAAAAGCACGCCCCAATGCAGCGATTCAAAAAATTCTATCATTTGGTTCCTGGCTACCCGCGTTGCGGGCCAATAAACAATCGATACAGCGACAGAGCACCTGGGTGCCAAAAAAAGGCCCGCCGGGGCGAGCCTTTTAATGGCCAGCTGTAATTTACAGCACCGATTTGAGCAATTTGCCCATTTCGGAAGGATCACGTGTCGTGCGAATACCGCACGCTTCCATGACTTCAAGTTTGGCATCTGCTGTATCAGCACCGCCGGAAATCAGGGCACCCGCGTGACCCATACGCTTGCCGGCAGGCGCCGTCACGCCAGCGATAAAGCCGACAACAGGTTTCTTCATGTTGTCTTTCGCCCACAGCGCAGCTTCAACTTCGTCAGGCCCACCGATTTCACCGATCATGATGACCGCATCCGTGTCGGGATCTTCGTTGAACATCTTCAGAATGTCGATGTGCTTCAAGCCATTGATGGGGTCACCACCAATACCGACAGCCGACGACTGGCCCAGACCCAGTTCGGTCAGTTGGGCAACCGCTTCGTACGTCAGGGTGCCGGAACGGCTGACCACACCAATACGACCTTTGCGCGAAATGTGACCGGGCATAATGCCGATTTTCAGCTCGTCGGGCGTAATGAGACCGGGGCAGTTCGGGCCGAGCAACAAGGTTTTCTTGTTTTCAGCGCGCATGCGGTTGCGGACTTCCAGCATGTCACGTACAGGAATGCCTTCGGTGATACAAATGACCAGATCCAGGTCGGCTTCAGCCGCTTCCCAGATGGCTGCTGCAGCACCTGCAGGCGGAACGTAGATAACCGAAACGGTTGCACCAGTCGCTTCTTTCGCTTCTTTTACGGTAGCGTAGATCGGCACGCCTTCGAACTCTTCACCGGCTTTCTTTGGGTGTACGCCAGCAACAAACGCATTCTTGCCGTTTGCATATTCACGGCACATACGGGTGTGGAACTGACCCGTTTTACCGGTCATACCCTGGGTAATGACTTTTGTGTCTTTGTTGATCAAGATCGACATTTACAAATCCTCGACAAATTCTTATTTTGTGGCGGCTACGACTTTGGTCGCGGCTTCGGCCATGGTGTCAGCACTGATGATGGGCAAACCGGACTCGGCCAACAGTTTCTTGCCCAGTTCCTCGTTGGTACCTTTCATGCGGACGACCAGCGGAACACTGAGGTTTACGGCCTTGCACGCAGCAATAACGCCTTCGGCGATAACGTCGCAACGCATGATGCCGCCAAAGATGTTGACCAGAATGGCCTTGACATCTTTGTTCTTGAGCATGATCTTGAACGCTTCAGTGACTTTTTCAGCCGTCGCACCACCACCAACGTCGAGGAAGTTGGCGGGTTCGCCGCCAAACAATTTGATGGTGTCCATGGTTGCCATGGCCAGACCGGCACCGTTCACCAGACAGCCGATGTTACCGTCGAGCTGAATGTAGGCCAGATCAAATTTGCTGGCCTCGACTTCGGCCGGATCTTCTTCATCAAGGTCGCGGTACGCAACGATTTCGGGGTGACGGAACAAGGCGTTCGAGTCAAAGTTGAACTTGGCGTCAAGCGCGATGATGTCGCCTGAACCTGTAAGAATCAGTGGGTTGATTTCGGCCAGTGATGCGTCAGTTTCCCAGTACGCTTTGTACAGCTTCTGGAATTCTGCTGCGGCTTTACCCACCGAAGCTTCGGGAACGCCAATGCCACGAGCCAGTTCGGCGGCTTCGGTATCGGTCAGACCGGTTTTGGGGTCAACAAAAACCTTCAGGATTTTTTCAGGGCTGGACTCGGCAACCTCTTCGATGTCCATACCGCCTTCGCTGGAGGCCATGACGCAAACGCGCTGTGTGCCACGGTCGGTAACGATACCAACGTAATACTCTTTCTTGATGTCAGCGCCTTCTTCAATGAGCAGGCGACGTACTTTCTGACCTTCTGGGCCAGTCTGGTGCGTGACCAGTTGCATGCCCAGAATTTCAGATGACAGTTGGCGGACTTCTTCGATAGAACGGCCCAGCTTGACGCCACCACCCTTACCGCGGCCACCCGCGTGGATCTGTGCCTTGACAACCCATACCGGACCGCCGAGCTTTTCGGCAGCGGCAACGGCTTCGTCAACTGAGAAAGCAGGAATCCCGCGCGGCACTGTAACGCCAAATTGCTTCAGCAGTTCCTTGCCTTGATACTCGTGAATTTTCATTTGTTACCTGTCAGAACGTAAAGAATAAGAAAAAAACTTGCCTGTTAAGACACCGGCTAACCGGCTGATACTGCAGACCCCGACGCAGCCTTGTCGTCTTCGCCTGGCGACGACGATTTGACATACCATTGGGGATAAAACTTAAGAGTCATCGGGCTGTCGACCCGCAAGGCGTGACAGCCGTCGATATGGAATGGCCGCTTGGCCGGATCAGTGCTTCGGGTTTTGTCTTCGGTTTCGACCGCGTTGTTCTCGGTGCCAGCCTGTTTGCGTCGGCGCCCGGCCATGGTTTGCACGGCAGCCGTAGGCAAAATGTAAGAAAGTTCGCTGAGGTGGGTACACCCTGCTGTACGCCCGAACCTTGCCTTGACTGCATTACGGAAGCCCTTGAGCAGGTTCATTCCCACCAGGTCTTTGTAGTCAGGCGCAATACAGAAACAGTGTTCTTTATAAGGTGCGGCATCGTAAGCCGCCAGGGCTTCAGTGATCGTGAAGCTGGCATCGATGGTGACACGCAGATGCATATGATGCACGGCCTGCCCCGCCACATGGACAGACCCGTCGTGTTTGGGAAAGTCGTAACCCTTCACATCAATGAGCTCAGCTTCGAGATCCCACTGGCCGTCGTCCCGGGCGTATGCATCGACACGCATTGTGCGCGTATGCAAGTGCTCTCGGGTAGCGGTGGATGGCGGTAGTGGCATGAACGTGACTTGGTGCTATGGAGCAGTAAACTTTTCAAGTATAACGCACTGCAACACGATTAGCGCAACCGGCGCTAGACGGAAAAGTCATCGAGTTCGCCCAGAATGCGGCGCAAAATGGCGGGCGAAAAACCACGAGACGCTAAAAATCGTACCTGACGGGCGTATTCGCGAGCATCGGCCGGCGCCGTACCGAACTTGCGTGCCCAGACGGCCTGGGCACGTTCATACTCAGTACCCTGAAGCTGCTGACGAATGGATTCAAGCGCGGTATCCGTCAAGCCGTGTTGACGCAGTTCGTGCATGATCACCGTTGAGCCTTTGGCGGGTGCCCGCCGGTTAACCAGACTTTGAGCAAAACGTTGATCGGATAACCACTTGCCTTGTTCAAGCTCGTTCAACAGGCGCGGGATTTCGTCAGGATCGTCAGGATTGGCGTAGGGCTGCAATTTTCGTTGCAATTCGGCACGGGAATGCTCGCGGCGAGATAAATAGCCAATGGCACGGGCCTTCAGCGATGGGCCGCTTTTGGCTCGCCCTGTGCCAATATCAGCAGACCCGGCACCTTCACGACCTGATGAAAACGACCTGCGCCTGGTCGAGGAGCGCTGCCATACCGAAACGTCAGCGTCTGCGCCCCCCCTGCCATTAAGGTTGCCCCCCTTCGCACGAACCGGCTTCGCCTCGGGCAACGCCAGTTGTTCAAATTCATCGTCGGGATCGGCAACCATAGGGACAAGGACTCAGGTCATGTGGATAAAGGCCCAGGAAATTGCCGTTCAATCTTCGGGTTGGCCTTCAAGATCTTCGTCGGGAGCGGGAGAGTCGGGCGATTCTGAATACGCCTGAGCCTGCGCACGCGCCACCACACCCATTTGCTCACGCACACGATTTTCGATTTCGATAGCCATGGCGGGGTGTTCTTTCAGGTATTCGCGGACGTTATCTTTACCTTGACCAATACGGGTGCCGTTGTAGCTGAACCATGCCCCAGCCTTGTCGACGATGCCCGCCTGCACACCAAGATCGATGATTTCGCCTTCGCGCGAAATACCTGCACCGTACATGATGTCGAATTCGGCCTGCTTGAAGGGTGGCGCCACCTTGTTCTTGACGATTTTGACGCGGGTTTCGTTGCCAACGACCTCATCGCCCTTTTTGATGGAACCGATGCGACGGATATCAAGACGTACCGACGAATAAAACTTGAGCGCGTTACCACCCGTGGTTGTTTCAGGGTTACCAAACATGACGCCGATTTTCATGCGGATTTGATTGATGAAAATAACCATGCAGTTGGCGCGCTTGATATTGGCCGTAAGCTTGCGCAGCGCCTGACTCATGAGGCGAGCCTGCAGGCCGGGCAAGGAGTCACCCATGTCGCCTTCGATTTCGGCCTTGGGCACCAAAGCGGCTACCGAGTCGATAACGATAAGGTCGACACTGCCCGAACGCACCAGGGCGTCGGTAATTTCAAGCGCCTGCTCGCCGGTATCGGGCTGGGAGATCAGCAAGTCGGTAAGGTTGACCCCGAGGCGCGAGGCGTACTGGACATCGAGGGCATGTTCGGCGTCGATGAACGCACAGGTGCCGCCGAGCTTTTGCATTTCGGCAATGACCTGCAGTGTAAGCGTGGTTTTACCGGACGATTCAGGCCCATAGATTTCAACAACACGACCACGCGGCAGACCACCGACGCCCAAGGCGATATCAAGACCAAGCGAGCCAGTGGAAACCACCTGGATATCGTGTTCGACCTGGTTGTCGCCATAGCGCATGACCGAACCCTTGCCAAATTGCTTTTCGATTTGCGACAGGGCCGCCGAAAGCGCCTTGGCGCGCTCTGCGGAAGCGGTTTTGCTTTGTTTGACGTCCATGGTGGTTCCTTGCATTGGAAAAACTGAATTATTGCATCAAATTATACTGTATAAAAATACAGATAAACAGTAGCATATCTGTTCACAGCCAAAACACAGACATCAATACGCCACATCGTTGCGCATCAATTAACCATAGCGCACTCGACCAAAACCCAAACCAAAGCCTTCAGAACAGCGCTTCAGGCCTCACACGCTGCCTTTCAGCCTCAATCGCGTGGCCCCAATCAGGCGTGGCACAGCGACGTACACCAAGTCACGCTTCACTCATCATCAACCGTAATTTGCGCGACACACTATCGTAGTTTCCGCGCCGGATATTTTCGACACACAACCCGCTGTTCGGCCTGTCACCCTACTTTTTCATACGGCAACAGTCTTTCTGGCTTAACCACACATTTATTTGTCCAGCCTCAAATTTTTTTCGTCCAGCCGCACAAATTTCTTTAAGCCTACCCCGCTTTTTTTTAGGCTTACAATCACTCGCTTCTGTTTTTCTTTGCTCAGGCTACCTAATTATGTGGTTCAAAAATCTGAAAGTCTTCCGTCTCGCACCCACCTGGGCCCCTTCTACCGGGGCCATTGAAGACGCCCTTGAAAAAATGGCGTTCAGGCCCGGCAGCAGCCACGATATGCAAAGCCTGGGGTGGGTCCCGCCTGCTGAAGGTCTGGGCCTGGTTCATGCTCTTAACGGCCAACTTCTGTTTGCACTGCGCGCCGACAAAAAACTGTTGCCCAGCACCGTCGTCAATCAGGTGGCCCGTGCGCGCGCCCAAGACATCGAAGAACAGCAAGGCTACAAGCCAGGCCGCAAGCAAATGAAGGAAATCAAAGAACGGGTTACCGAAGAACTGCTGCCCAAGGCCTTCAGCGTCTATCGTGACACCCGGGTATGGGTCGACACGCACAATCACTGGCTGGTCATCGATGCTGCCGCCAGCGCCAAAAGCGACGAAGTCCTGGGCATGCTGGCCAAGGTCTTTGACCCATTCCCGGTCAGCCCGCTGTACACCGAAATCTCTCCCGCCTCGGCCATGACCAGCTGGCTGGTCGATAACGAAGCTCCCGGCCCGTTCAGCATCGATCAAGACACCGAATTGCGCTCCACCAGCGAAAGCGGCGCTGCCGTACGCTATGTGCGGCACTCGCTTGAAGCCGACGAAGTGCGTAAACACGTCGAAAACGGCAAACAATGCACACGGCTGGCGCTTACATGGGCAGACCGCGTGTCATTTGTCCTGACCGACGGCCTTGACATCAAACGTGTCTCGCCCCTTGATGTCATCAAAGAAGGCCCCGACGCTGTCGCCGCCAATGATGCTGATGCGTTCGACACTGACTTCGCCCTGATGAGCGGCGAACTGTCAAAACTGCTTGATGACCTTATCAGTGCGCTGGGCGGCGAAAAAACCACCCATTGAACGACAGGTCAACTCACTGCCGCACCACCCCTTCGCAACACGACCCTGTCATTGCAGGGCCGTGTTGCGAACGCATCATTACTGCTGACCGGCCTGACTGCCGGAAAAACCGCCACGGAATGCCGCACTAACAGTCAGAATTATTGATGGGAACCAGCGGTTAATGTCGTATCAATCGATGCCATGAAAAATGCTGTCGTCGGGGCCAATATGCGTCGGCGGGCTCCAGGTCACATCACGCAGCGAATGTTGCACCAAACCCTCAACGCCCAGCAACACCGCAAAAATCGCCATGCGCACCGGAATACCGTTGTCGGTCTGACGGAAAATCGCCAGACGCGGGTCATCATTCAGATCAATGCTCAGATCATTGGCGCCTTCCCGACTGTCGCGCGGCAATGGGTGCATAACAATGACGTCAGGGCCGCAACATTTATCGACAATCGCCTTGTTCACCTGAAAATCGGCGCTGTAGCCCTCAAGGTCTTCGCCTGAAAAACGCTCTTTTTGCACCCGGGTCGCGTAAATGACATCGGCACCCACCAACCCCTCTTCAAGCGAGTTGCTTTGCTCAATGACGTGCCCTCCACCCTGGCTGACTTGCTCAAGAATGTAATCGGGCATCTCAAGGCCACGCGGTGAAATCAGCGTAAATTTCAAGCCACGATACAGGGCCAACAGCTTGATCAGCGAATGCACAGTACGCCCGTACTTCAGATCACCGACCAGCGCAATGTGAGCACCATCAAGCAATTTACCCAAACGCGAGAACTCGGTCAGAATTGTGTACAAGTCAAGCAGTGCCTGGCTGGGGTGTTCGCCCGGGCCATCACCACCATTCACCACCGGAATATTCGTGGCGCGCGCGAACTCGGCAACAGAACCCTTTTCAGGGTGGCGAATCACCATGGCATCGACGTAGCCGCTTAACACGCGACTGGTGTCGTAAATTGATTCGCCCTTAGCCATCGACGAAAACGTGAAACCGGTCGTATCACATACCGAACCGCCCAACCGACAAAACGCCGCACCGAAACTGACGCGAGTCCGTGTACTGGCCTCGAAAAACAAGTTACCCAGAACGGCCCCTTCCAGCACACGCGCTACCTTTTGACGCCGTGCGATCGGCTGCATCAGATCGGCAATACGAAACAGCTCTTCAACCGATTCCCGCGAAAACTGATCAACCGACAACAACTGGTGCTTGCCTTCAATGGCCATGCGATCACGTAGCGGACCCGATTGCGCACTTTGCGCATACTTTCGTAGCAACGACTCGTTTTCAACGATTTCAGTCACAAACCGACCTACAACTTCAGGCATGCTGCGTGCTTCTTGGGAACCCTCGGGTAGCAACCACGTGTCGAGCGCACGACGCTTCACACCAATACGCGCAGCGAAAACATCACGCGTTAAATTAAGACGACGCATCGCGTCGCGCAAAAAAACTTGCTGAGAAACAGACATGAGCCACCCTTTAAATATACGCAGTGCGTATATTTTATTTTGGGCCAGCCACTTTTACGAGAGATTCATGTGCGCTTTAGGCAAAAAACAACGCCCGTCGGGTTCAAACCATAACGGGCGTCGTTCATCACCAAGCCCGCACCGGTTGCACTGGGGGCATCTTGGCTTAACGGGCCAAAGATACCCGCACGCAACAAACGCACGCCATTATCAGAGAGTATCCGGCAGTTGCCTATTGAACTGAGGCACCTGCGGCCCCGGTTGCCGGCTCGGGTGGAACACCTGCAATTGCGCGGGCCGCCGCGGTGGCATTGGCTTCTGTGCCCACCCCAAACACCAGTTGGTCGGTGGTGACCGCAGAACTGTAACCCGGTGCTGCCATCATGGTGCGCCCGACCACCAATGCCAGTCGCATATTGGGATTAGCCGCAGTAATGTCCTGTACCTTCTTCTTGCCCACATCAGTCAACCCCAGGGCCAGCAAACCATCGCCCTGCGGACTGGAGCCGGCACGAACATCACTGAGATCCTGACGCGTAATAACAGGCTGCGGATTCAGATAAATGGTGCCTGACTGGATTTGCACAGGCCGCCACCCCGCATGCTCCTGGATATCAGCCAGAAAAACAGCAACAGGTGCCCCCTGACGAGTTGCCTGAACAGTTTCAGCCGGCTTGACCGGTTCTGCCACGGCCTGAGCCGGTGCCGTGACCGCACCTGCTGAGTCGGCCTGCCCCTGCCCGACTGGCACGGATTGACACGCTGCCAACGCCAACAGCCCCAGTGGCAACAAGAACCGGCCTGCATGATGAACTGTTTTCATAGCTCCCCCTTTTGTGCTTCAAAATTGATACCCGATTTTAGCAGGCCATATCCAATCCGGCCCACCCGCCGACAGCCGCAGAAATGCCGTTATAATGCGGCCTCTGAAAGCAAAAGCAACCAACAATCTATTGAACGGAGGCCAACATGGCTAATGACAAACCCAAGTTTTCCGCAGGGCTGGTTACCGCCATCATCACACTGGTTTTCATCGCCTTGTTCGGTTTCTTCTACCTGAAGGGCGCTGAAGGCATCGGCCAGCAGACACAATTGCTGGAAAGCAAATAAGTTTTTGGGCAGCCCGGCGCTGCCCGGTAACGTATAAGGGCCTCTAGCTCATGCCTGGTTAGAGCAGCGGACTCATAATCCGTTGGTGCCGAGTTCGACTCTCGGGGGGCCCACCAATATTTATGCGGGTTTCGAGCGGTTTACAGCCACAGCAACAGAGAGGCAGTGGGGAATAAATTGACCAACCCCAAATCAGCCCGCCATCGAGCGGGCTTT
>JAAYID010000086.1 GCA_012744285.1 Alcaligenaceae bacterium | reverse complement strand
CTGTGCTGGTTTACCGCGTGAAAGAAGACAAGTAATTTATCTGCTGGTGCTGGTGCTGGTGCTGGTGCGTGGGGTGGTTGTGACGTGTTAACGCAGTTTGCGCCGCGCGCCGTAGTGCTGAGCAGGGTCATGCCCTGCCATACAACGGTATGGCAGGGTTTTGTTTTTCAGGCCACTTTTCGCGGAAGCAGGCGGTCGCGGTATTTTGAAACGGCAGCCAGGGTCAGTTCGTTCAGGCCAATGCCTGGCGCAGCCCCATTGGGGTGGGTGTCCAGGAAGTTCAGCAGGGCAGTGCGCATGCGAGGCTCCCAAAACTTCTCGATGTGGCTGGCCACACCGTCAAGGCCCTCGTCACGGTCGGGCATGGCGGCAAAAAAATCGCCAATCTGGTTGGCCATTTTGATCAATTGTTCAATCTTCACGATACGGGTTCCTGGCTGCAAAGGTATTCGGGGTGGGTATACACCGTGAAGCTGGTCTGGCGTGCAAAGCCGGCCAGCAGTATGTTCAGGTCGTGTGCACGACGTATGGCATAGGCGGTGGGTGCAGAGATCGCAACAACGGCGTTGATACCGGCAGCCGCTGCTTTTTGCACGATCTCGAAACTGGCCCGGCTTGACATGACCATAAACCCACCGCGTTCGTGCAGATCAGGGAAACGGGCCAGGTAACCGACCAGTTTGTCCAGCGCGTTATGGCGGCCCACATCTTCCATCACCTGGACCAATTGGCCGCTGGCGTTGGCCCAGCCTGCTGCGTGGGTGGCGCCGGTTTGCTGATGCAGGGGCTGGTTGTCGCGCAGTTGCAGGCTGGCCGCCAGCAGGGCACCGGGCTGAAGGGGCATGACGGGAGCAACCACGGTGGGTAATACCCGTTCGACATCGCCCAGGCTTTCAAGCCCGCACAGCCCGCAACCTGTCGTGCCTGCCAATGTGCGTCGACGCTGTTTCAAGGAGTTCAGGCAAGCCGATGCAATGGTGATTTGCAGGGTGATGCCGTTGGGGTGGGGCACAGCCTCGATATCGTAGATATCGGCAGGTGTGCGGATAATGCCTTCGGTCAGTGAAAAACCACGGGCCAGGTCGTCGAGATTTTGCGGCGTGGCCAGTACGGTGGCATGGCTGATGCCGTTGTACTCCATGGCGACGGCCACTTCGTCGGCGATATGGTCGATGGTCGCCATAAGGCCAGTGTCTGGGGCGTTGGTTGCCCCGACAGGGTCCGTTGCCGACACCTGTTCAACGGTTAACCTCTGGCCAGGCGCCAACCCGGTCTGGCGGTAACGCCAGACCGGTGTTTCGACAACCGGGGAAAGCACGCTGTCGGGCATGGGTTTCAGCCCGGCTGTGCCGTTGTACTGATCCGGTTTTCAAGCAGGTTTTCCTGCAGGTGGGTAAACCGGTTCCAGTCATTCTGCCAGCTGGAAGGCTGGTTGACGCGTCGTACCTGCACCGCCGTGACTTTGTATTCCGGGCAATTGGTGGCCCAGTCAGAACTATCGGTGGTGACCACGTTGGCCCCTGATTCCGGAAAGTGGAACGTGGTGTACACCACGCCAGGCTGTACGTTCTCGGTAATTAAGGCGCGCAGTACGGTTTCACCCGACCGGCTTTGAATGGCAACATGGTCACCGCTCGTGATGCCGCGGTCTTCGGCGTCGTGCGG
>JAAYID010000085.1 GCA_012744285.1 Alcaligenaceae bacterium | reverse complement strand
TACTTTGACGTTGTAATCAACCACACGCTTGACAGGCACCAATACCTTCATCGAGCACTTCCTCCGGGGAAATTAAATATAGACTGCCGGCAACACGACCCTTGAAGCACACGGGTGCTGCTGCACTGCGTCAAAATTAAGAAAAACTCGCTTATTCTACAACTTTGCCAGAACTTTCAAGTGGGCCACCACACTTCGACCCAACGACGACAAGTCGTAACCACCTTCCAGAAAACTGACGATGCGGCCACTGGCAAAGCGGTCGGCCACCGCCACCAGCTGTTCAGTGATCCAGGCATAATCGGCCTCGACCAGACCAATTTGCGACATATCGTCTTCACGGTGGGCATCGAACCCGGCCGACACGAAAATGAACTGTGGTTCAAACGCATGCAATGCCGGCAACCAGTGATCTTCCACAACCTGCCGGATATGGCTGCCTGTGGAATAGGCCGGCACCGGTATGTTTAACATATTTTCGGGATCATTTTCAGTGCGTACATCAGGATAGATGTCGTCCTGAAAAAAACCGCACATCAGCACTCTCGGGTCAGAGCTGAACATTTGAACGGTTCCATTGCCATGATGGACATCAAAATCGACGACCGCAACGCGGTGAAGAGCATATTTTTCAAGCGTATACGCTATAACTACACCCACATTATTGAACAGGCAGAACCCCATGCTGCGTGACGACACGGCATGATGGCCCGGTGGACGCACCCCGCAAAACGCATTAGCTGCCTGCCCCGCCATAATGGCATCAACAGCCGTCAGCCCGGCCCCGGCGGCAACCCGGGCGGCCTGCAGCGAATACGGATTCATCAATGTATCACCGTCAATCTGGAAATAGCCGGCTTGCGGCGCATGGCGTTTGAGGTAATCGAGATAATCTGGCGTGTGCACGCGCAAAATATCCGCATCCGTCGCTTCACGCGCCTCGGCCATACCAAGCAGGCCATGTATGCCCGACGCAAGCATCTGATCATTGATGGCATCGAGCCGCTGCGGGCTTTCCGGATGCCAATCGCCCATTTCGTGCAGGTGGCAGGCGGGATGAGTAATATATAGGGTCTGCATAAGGATGATTATGTTCAACGCCGCAAGATTTTTGCAAGCTGCCCCCATTTTCGCACTTTTCACCGGCTGTGCCTCGGTGCAACCGGCGGCCCAGACAGGCTCCCCTGGCCTCACGGCGCCTGCTACGGCACATGTCACGACAAACACCCCGAATATTGCACTGCAACACGCGCGTGACCGCCAGGGCTTGTCTGCAGCCGGTGCGAGCACACCGGCGGCCACCGCCATTCCACGTGCCCCTCAAGCCCCCGCCATCCAGGCCGGACAATCGGCTCGATCATCGTTGGGGTTTACCGATGAACAGGGGCAACTGCGACCCGATATTCAGGCGTATGCGCGCGAAGTCTCTGTAACGCGCCAGGTACCGCTGCAGCACGTTGAAGCGCTTTTGCTACGGGCCCGCTTCGATCCCAAAGTGGCCCGGTTGATGACCCCCTCGGGCAAGCGCATCCAGCGCAGCTGGGTTACCTATCGCGCCCGCTATGTTGAACCGGTACGCATCCGTCAAGGGGTTGAGTTCTGGCAAACCTGGCGGCCACACATCGACAAGGCAGCCGCCCACTATGGCGTTCCAGCCTCTATCCTGGTTTCCATCATTGGCGTCGAAACACTGTACGGCCGTTATACCGGCAGCTTCCCGGTGCTGGATGCGCTGGCCACCCTGGGTTTTCGCCACCCGGACACCAACCGGCCAGAACGCAGCCAGTTATTTCGCGACCAGCTTGCTGACCTGATCGAACTGGACTACAAAGGCGAACTCGACGCCAAAACTGCGACCGGCTCCTTTGCCGGGGCCGTTGGCCTGCCACAGTTCATGCCCGGCAGTCTACGGCGATTTGCCGCCGATGGTGACAACGACAAGGCCATCGACCTGCATGGCAGCGTACCCGATGCACTGGCTTCGGTCGGAAAATTCTTGCGCGTTCATGGCTGGCTGCCCGGCCTGCCGGTTTTTGCACCGGCACAACTGCCTGCAAACGCTTCAAAATGGGTCGATGGCGGGTTGAAGCCGGCACTGACCTGGCCACAACTTGAACAAGCCGGCGCGTATGTCATCCGCCAGCAGAACGTCTCTATGGACTGGACACGTCACCCTGTAGGCGTCATTGATTTGCTGGACGAGCCCCGCGGGCTGGCCGAGTATCGTGTTGCCACACCCAACTTCTTCGCGCTCACCGAATACAACCGCAGCTATTTTTATGCCACCTCGGTGGCCGAACTGGCGCAAGAACTGGCCGACCGGATGGGGTATGGCGGGCCTGACGGCAAACCCTGATGCTTGACGGCGTGAAAAAGGCCCGTAAGCGGGCCTTTTTCTACAACTGCACATGTTGCCTGGAAGACCTCCGGGTGACCTTCAAGGCTGCCGTGTCATACGCCATCAAACCACCGGGTTAAACACCCCGGTCGACAGATAGCGGTCACCCCGATCGCAAACGATAAACACAATCGTCGAATTTTCCACACGCGCGGCCACCCTCAACGCAGCCACCAGCGCACCCGCCGACGAAATACCACCAAAAATGCCTTCTTCGGCAGCCATGCGACGTGCCATGGCTTCGGCCTCTGACTGCTCGATCAGTTCAAAGGCATCCACCTTGGATGGATCGTAAATTTTGGGCTGATACGCTTCCGGCCACTTGCGGATACCGGGAATCTGCGAACCTGGCGCCGGCTGAGCGCCGATCACCTGCACGGCCGGATTCTTTGAACGCAGGAAACTCCCGACACCCATGATGGTACCGGTCGTCCCCATGGCGCTGACAAAATGGGTAATCTCGCCGCCGGTTTGTTCCCACAACTCTGGACCGGTCGATTCGATATGGGCACGGAAATTATCCGGGTTGGCAAACTGATCAAGTACCTTGCCCTTGCCGTCGGCCTGCATTTGCATAGCCAGGTCGCGGGCATATTCCATGCCGCCATCGGCCGCTTTGGTGAGGATCAGTTCGGCCCCATAAGCGGTCATGGATGCCCGACGTTCCAGTGAAAGATTGTCAGGCATGATCAGAATCATCTTGTAGCCACGAATGGCCGCCGCCATGGCCAATGCAATGCCGGTATTGCCACTGGTTGCTTCAATCAGTGTGTCACCCGGCTTGATCTCTCCGCGCTCTTCGGCACGGCGAATCATGGAACTGGCAGCCCGGTCTTTGACCGAACCGGCCGGGTTATTGCCTTCGAGCTTGGCCAGAATGACATTGCCACGGCTTTCGCCAACAGCACCCGGAATGCGTTGCAGACGAACCAGGGGGGTGCGACCGATGGTGTCTTCGATGGTCTGGTATGTTTTCATGACGCAAATCATACACCGGGATACGCGGTGATTACCTCGCAGCGACAGCTGATACGGGCTATTTGCGAGAGGGCACGGCACGCAACGGGCCGGATTCGCGGCGGTTATCAGGAGTTGACGCCCCGGGTTTGACACCACCACCCTGGGATGCCCCGGAAACGACAGCCAGACCACCTTGTACCGTCAGGCCGGCGGCCTGCAATGTAGCGACCTTGGCAGGGCCAATGCCCTTCACCCGGTCAGACAAGTCGTCGAACGACTCGAAACGGCCTCCTCTGGCCCGCTCATCGACAATGACCTGAGCCGTTTTCGGCCCGATCCCGCGCACCCCTTCAAGCTGGGCAGCCGTCGCTGCATTGACATCAACGGCATGCACGGTATTGGCATAGGCCGACCCGAGCAAGGCAAGACATACCCCCGACCGCATCAGCACCGTGCGTAATGGAGTTTTCAGCGGTACGGCAACAGTAGACTCAGTGAACGGATTCATAAGACCCCCGATAAAAAGAAAATGGGCATTGAGGAAAAAACCTCAGTGCCCATGATGGGGGATAAACACGGGTTGCAACGCCGGAGTGCTATTGTTTTGGCCATGCGCAAAACTACGCATGACCGGCCATCGGCGTCACCGCTCTTTATTCAGAATGGTGCGCACGTAGGTCGCCACACCGGTTTGCACATCCGTGAACGGCGCGTCGTATCCGGCCTCGCGCAAACGAGTCAAATCAGCCTGTGTATGACTTTGGTAGCGCCCTTTCAGGTCGTCGGGGAAAGGAATGTAACGGATCAGCTTCTGCTCGACCATTTCTTTCAGCGACAGCGCCGGTTGCGCCTTGTCGAGACGCAAACTGTTCACCACCGTCATGGCCACATCGTTGAACGGCTGGGCGCGGCCTGTGCCACAATTGAAAATACCCGACACCTCGGGGTGATCCAGGAAGAACAGATTGACCGCAACAACGTCGTCAATATAAACAAAATCGCGTTGCTGGGCACCATCGGCATAACCTTCCCAGCCACCGAACAGCCGGACATGCCCTTCGGCCTGGAACTGACGCAAATTGTGATAAGCCACCGATGCCATGCGGCCTTTGTGCTGCTCACGCGGACCATAGACATTGAAATAACGCAAACCAGCCACCGGCGCCTTCAGACGCCCCAGGTGCTTGCGCAGCGATTGATCAAACAGATACTTGGAATAGCCGTAAACGTTCAACGGCGCTTCATAGATAGGGTCTTCTTTATAAACCGGCCCCGGCCCATACACAGCTGCCGAAGAGGCATAGATAAACGGCACCTTGTATTGCTGGCACCATTGAACCAGCTCAAGCGTATACCGGTAATTATTTTCCATCATGTAGTGGCCGTTGCGCTCGGTGGTATCAGAGCATGCCCCCTGATGCATGATCGCTTCGACCCCCGACAAACGACCCGCCAGCAACTGTTGGCGGAACTGGTCTTTATGCATGTAATCGGCAATATCCAGACCTACCAGGTTCGCGAATTTATCACCTTCCGTCAGGTCGTCGACGACCAGAATATTGCTGACCCCGCGGGCGTTCAGACCCTTGATAATGTTGCTGCCAATGAAACCCGCACCCCCGGTGACGACGATCATTCAAGTTCTCCTGCGGTAACTACTGATGTTCCCAATTTGCCAACGGCAACGCCGCCGGCCCGATTTGCCCAACGTACAGCATCGTCCCAGTCCAGCCCGGCAGCGCGCATGACAGCCAGCGTTGCCAGCACCGTGTCGCCTGCACCCGACACGTCGAATACCTCATGAGCCAGAGCATCAACATGGAAACGGTAATCTTGTGAAAACAGGGTCATCCCTTGCTCGGAACGGGTCACCAGCAGTGCCTCGAGATCCAGGGCCTGACGCAACGACTGCGCACGCGACTCAAGCTCGGCTTCCGTTAACCAGCGTCCGACAGCTTCTTGCATTTCCGAGCGATTGGGCGTAATGATGGTGGCGCCCTGATAACGCGCGTAAGCATGCCCCTTGGGGTCAACAAACACCGGCATGGCGCGTTCGCGGGCCGCCTGGATCAGAAGCTCGACGCGGGCCAGCGCCCCCTTGGCGTAATCTGACAAAATGACGATATCGTGCAAGGCCAGTTGAGCAGCAAACACGTGATGCAACTGATCGAGACTGGTCGACGAAGGATGCTCTTCAAAATCGATGCGCAACAATTGCTGCTGACGACCCAGAACCCGCATTTTAAGCGTTGTGTGCAAAAGCGGATCGACAACCAACCGTGCGTTGATCGAATCATCGGCAGACAGGCGCTCTACTTTCTGGCCCGCCTCGTCATCACCCACAACCCCGAGCAAGGTCGCCGAGGCCCCAAGCGCAACGATATTACGGGCGACGTTTGCCGCACCGCCCAGTCGATCTTCACGCCGGGCCACCCTGACAACAGGAACCGGCGCTTCCGGCGAGATCCGGTCGACTTCGCCAAACCAGTAGCGGTCGAGCATGATATCGCCCACCACCAGGACACGCGCGCCTTTGACAGCGGCCGCAGGAAAAGCGTTCATCGAGTTTCCTCCAGACGACGCGGCGGGTACGTTTCCCAGGAATTACACCCGGGACACTGCCAATAAAAATGACGCGCTTCAAAGCCGCACGAATTGCAGGCGTAGCGATCGAGGCGCTGGGTATGTTTGTGAATCAGGCTTCGCAACAAGCCAAGATCGGCATCGGGTGCGATACCCGCCCCGGTTTTGGGCGTATCGTCGCTGGCAAGCTCGGCCTCGAGCAGACGATCAAGGCCAAGCAACGAGGGGTGCGCGCGCAAGGCTTCACGCGCAAACGCCCAGGCGGGTGCGTATCCTTCCTGGGCGCGCAGTTCGCGAAAAACCACATTGAAAAGATCAAGCGTAGGATGTCGCAGGTAGTGCGCCTTGAGCAAGGCCAACCCCTGGGGTGCCTGCCCGGCTTGCCGATAATTGTCGAGCAACTCGCTGGCCACCAGGCCCGCGTAATCGGGGGCGTCTGACAACACGGCAACCAGGAAATCGCGCTCGTGCAGCGCCTGATTTGCCGCGCGCGCCACCCGGGCGCGCAACATGGCGACACGCGCACGCGAAGCCATGGTACGGTCGTTGTCTTTTAGCGTACGGTAAGCGTGATCTGCAGCATCCAGGGCAGCTATAGCGGCATCCAGGCGCGGCGGCTTTGCAGCAAGCGCCGCCTGGGCCTGCTCGCACTGGTAATGCACCAGCTGGGGCACAGGTTCGTCAACCAGCGCCTTGAGCTTCTTGACCGCATCAATGGCTTTGGGCCAGTCGTGGCCTGACTCGTAAATTCGAACCAGTGCACGCACGGCCGGTACGGCAAAGCGCGTATCCTGCACAGCCAGAAAAGCCTGTTCGGCGCGATCGAGCATGCCCGCCTTCAAAAAATCGTGCGCCAACTCGTGCTGGGCGTGCTCACGTTCGGCCACTGGCAAATCGGCCCGGGCAAGTAAACTTTGATGTACCCGGATGGCGCGTTCCATTTCACCGCGACGCCGAAACAAGCTGCCCAGTGCAAAATGCAGCTCGGTAGTTTCAGGGTCGAGCTTGGCCACCTCGATGAACGCATCAATGGCCCGATCGGGCTCTTCGTTCAAGATAAAGTTAAGGCCCTTGAAGTACGAGTCGGGCAAATTACGGGTTTCGGACAGCATTTGCCGAATATCGACACGCGCGGCAACCCAGCCCAGCCCGAACAGGACGGGCAACAGTATCAACCACCAGGGTTCAAAATCCATGCAACAGCGCTCGCAAAAAATGCAACGTTCTTACAGGGGCGACAGCGGCGCGACGGCATCGGGAGAGACACCGACAGAGGCCACAGGCTTGACCGTCGCATCGGTTTTCAAACGCGCCAGATCACGCTCGAGGCGGCGCATTTCACGACGACGTCGCAGTGCGGCCGGCACAATCGCCAGCAACGCAAAACCTGCCCCAACCACAAACGACGCCAGCATCACCACAATAAGGGGAACCCCGCTAACGGTATGGTCGGCATAGAAATTGACGTCAACCGGGCCGGTGTTTTTAAGTGCGAACAGCAACACAACCACAAACACAACCAGGCGTACAGCCCACACGAGATACCGCATGACGAGTCTCCGAAAAACAGGAATGCGCCAATTGTAATGTGAATGCCATACCAGAGGGCGCGACACCGCCAAAAAACAAACCCCCGCAGCCTTGTGAGCGCGGGGGTTGATGTAACCGTTTCCTGCAAGAACTAGCCGTGCATGATCTGGTCGAGGTGTTGCCCTAAAGTGAATTTGGCGTCTTCGCCTGCACGACCTTCTTTATCGAAGGCCGCATCAACGCGCTCGCGCAATTCCTTGCCAGCCTTGAAGTGCGGCACCTGCTTGCCAGGCACCATGACTTTTTCGCCGGACTTCGGGTTGCGCCCGACACGCGGTGAGCGCGCAGACAGCGAAAAACTGCCAAAGCCGCGGATTTCGATGCGCTGACCACTGGCCAAAGCCTGAGTCATGGCATCGAGCACCGTTTTTACCGCCAGGTCGGTATCGCGCAGCGCAAGCTGCGGGTACCGACCGGCCAAAGCGGCGATCAGCTCTGACTTAGTCACGACGATTAACCGTCGTCACGGGCTTGGTCGAGCTTGGCCTTGAGCAATGCACCCAGGTTGGTGGTGCCGGACGAGGCGCTGGCTTCCGACATGCGCTGGAGCGTGTCAGCAGTTTCAGCGTTATCGCGGGCCTTGATCGACAGCTGGATCGAACGGGCTTTACGATCGATGTTGATGATCATGGCTTCAACGTTGTCACCGGCATTCAGGGCAGTTGTTGCGTCTTCAACGCGACCGGCCGAGATTTCGGATGCACGCAGGTAGCCTTCAACGTCAACCGACAGGGTAACAACCGCACCCTTGGGTTCAACCGACTTGACCACGCCAGGCACAACTGCGCCCTTGTCGTAAGTGGCAACGAAGTTGTTGAAAGGGTCGCCATCAAGCTGTTTGATACCCAGCGAGATGCGTTCTTTGTCGGTATCGATGCCCAAGACAACGGCTTCGATTTCGTCGCCTTTCTTGAAGTTGCGAACGGCTTCTTCACCAGACTCGGACCAGGACAGGTCGGACAAGTGAACCAGACCGTCGATACCGCCAGGCAGACCAACGAACACACCAAAGTCGGTAATGGACTTGATGGCGCCCGAAACCTTGTCACCGCGCTTGAAGTTCATGGAGAACTCTTCCCACGGGTTGGCACGGCACTGTTTCATGCCCAGCGAAATGCGACGACGCTCTTCGTCGATTTCCAGGACCATGACTTCAACTTCTTCGCCCAGTGTGACCACTTTGCGCGGATCAACGTTCTTGTTGGTCCAGTCCATTTCGGAAACGTGTACCAGACCTTCGATACCATCTTCGACTTCAACGAACGCACCGTAGTCGGTCAGGTTGGTAACCTT
>JAAYID010000084.1 GCA_012744285.1 Alcaligenaceae bacterium | reverse complement strand
GCGGTTGAGCAGGAACATCGGTTGCGGCACTGCGATGGTGCTCATAGTTAAAAATTGCTTTCAAAAGAATGCGACAACTATGCTGAGACTGGGGGCGGGGTAGATCAGGCGAAATGTGCGGCAGTCAGGTTTGCCAGGTCTGCAGTTGCACCAGTGGTCGTTATCGTTCCGATCAGAACCGCGCCGTTACCTGCGTTGTTTGTACCCATCGAAGCGTCGTACCAAACCTGAACGACACCATTGTTATTGAACACAAGAATGCCACTGTCGGCGGAGTTGCTGACTGCTGATGCCAATAAGTCTACGTAGACCGCATTAAGAGAACCGTCTGCAGGCCCCCCGAAAAGATTTGTTTCTAGTTCATCTGTAATCACGATAACGTTGTTGGCCGCCTTACCGAGTTGAACCTCAAGGAAATTACCATTCACGAAGGCTTCAGGTGCTCCTTTAAGCAAAGCACTCACGGCCAAGACATCATTATCCGTGGAATTAAAGTCAGTGATGGTGTCAACACCGTTGGCTGCCCCGACTGCCGCAGCGGTGGTGTCAGTACCTGCGACGAAGGTGAAAGTATCCGCACCAGCGCCACCAGTCAGGTTGTCAGCACCCGCACCACCGGTAATGATGTCATTGCCGCTGCCGCCAACAAAGCTATCGTTACCTGCCAGCAAGTTAATCGTCACGCCAACGGTTACAGGGCCGTTAGCGTTGTTGCTGAGATCAACGTTGTCAGGGCCATCTGTACCCGTTGCCGTGATGGCAGTTGCGCCATTGAGGATGGCGGCATCGGCAGAGTCAACATGGGCGGCACTGTCAGACAGCGTGTACTGCACATTTAGTGTCAGCGCCGGATCGTTCGCTGCCGCAGCCACGATGGCCGCTGCACTGGTAGTGTCGATGGCCTCGATGGCAGCAACCGTTTGGTCGGCGCCCAGATCCAGAACTGCATTAACCAGCGTGTAGGTGATGTGACCCAGATCGGCACCGTTCGCGACGATCGTCGAAATTTCAGCAATCGTCGGTGTGCCCGTAACCGTGATTGAGGTCGCGCCGTTCAACATTTCAGAAGGGGCAGCCGCCAAGGTGGCTGCAGCATCCGTCAAACTGTAGATGAGCGTTCCATCAACACCAGGGAAGCCGGTAATATCACCAATATCTGCCACAGCGGATTGGCCTGCAAGCGTCAAATTCCCGGCGCCAGTCACAGCCTTGTTATTGAATACGGTAGCCGCCGCAGAGAGCGTAATGCCGGAGCCAATCTGAATTTCAGCAATCTCTCCCGAATTCGCAGTGGTGGTCCTTGATGTTGAACCGCTTGTGAAAACAAGCTTGCCGCCTGTCTCCACCACGCTGATGGCTGCGCCCGCATTGGTGAAGCTAATAATTACATCAGGCGCGGCCCCACGTTCATTCACCGTAAACGTTGGGTCAGTGTTCCCGCTATCGCCACTGCCGCCCTCAGGTGCCGGTCCCGGCGCGGGTGCAGGCACTGGTGCCGGTGCAGGCTGCACTGGCGCGAACGCTGGTGGCAGTACAACATTGGGCGGTACCACCACTTCGGGCGGCACGACAAGCGTAAGACCCGACCCGGCAGGCGGCACGAAGTCAACAGGAACCGGTGTGTTTGCCGGCGGCGTCCAGCCTGCCGGACGCTCGAAGGTTGGAATAAAGGGAGCAACGGCCTGAACACGCACCAGGGCATCAATGCCATTGCCGTTGTCTAGTGCCTGCGTAAACCCGGGGTCGTTCGCGAAGTCAGACAGGCGGACGCCGTTACCCAGAGGCCGACCTTCGCCGACACCGTATTGCGCCAGGTGATCGAAAACATTGACCAACCCGTTGGCTGCGGCTTCGGCCACGTCGGGGTTGGCACTCAGGTACCGGCCCAGGTCAATGACCGGGTTGATGGCACGTGGTTCCGATTGGCCGAATAGCGCAAAGTGCTGGGCGGCCGACGAAATAAGGCCCGCCTCGATGGCAGCGGCGACGTCGGGGTTCTGCTGCAGATAAAACTCGGCGTCAAACAGTGGTGTCGGTGAACGGCCTTCGGCACCGCCAAACAACTCAAAGTGGTCCCAGGCAGTGATCAGGCCCTGGGCAACAGCTTCAGCCACATCGGGGTTATTCGCAAGGTACTGCTCGGCGTCGAATACCGGCGACGCGGAACGATTCTCGGCACGACCGTACAACATGAAGTGTTCCATGGCATTGAAGGGTGCGCCCGCTTCAATGGCTGCTGCCACATCAGGATTTTGCTGCAAGTACCAATTGGCGTTGAACGCTAAAGGGGTAGACATGATCTTTCACCGGCATAAGCAGTATTTTTTGGGAACCTTTGCAAAAGGACGCTTTAATAACGACGGCACACAGCGCAGCAAAGGCGGCGCAAAAAATATACGGCTAACGTCAGGTGCAGAGCAACGAATAATTACGGTTTGGTAGTAACTTTCAGGGTTATTCCCATGGTTTGCGCGACAAAATTTGTCTAATTATTTCAACATAGTCTTAAAATTCAATCGCTTAATCAAACCGGGAAACACGTCAACCGCTGCATGAAACCCACTGGGGTGCAATCCGACCTCAATCATGCCCTTCCCAAAGGGTTTACCGCTTCCATTCAAAACAAACGCCCCCGGTCCTAAAAACTCAACGTCGGCACATTGCCGTCGTCGGCAAACAGGCGATGGGTGTCCGGCGTATCGCCCGGCATCAAGGCGTCCGGGTCGATGCACAGAATCGGCTCGGTGGGGTTCTCTGCCGTCGCCCCCAGTTCAAACGGTTCGGCCCTAAAACCGGCAGGCACGTAACCGCCCAGCCATTGAGCATCTTGCGGGTGGACGTAAGCATTCATGCCCGGACCGAGCAAGGCGACGAGACGAAACTGGTCGTTGTTCTTGACGAAAGCGAGCACGAAATGGCTGGTCATTGTCGTCAGTTCGTCGAACGCCACCGCTTCCATGTCAAACTTGACACCCTTAAACGGGCGAATGTTCGACGGCCAACCGGAAGCCCCGTACAAGCTGCCAGAAAAGCCGAAGTACGCGAATATGAGTTTTCAAACTCATGCAAACGAACCCCGGTTGATTTCAATTTTCCCCAAAGACCCTGCCACGCAAGGCCCTTTAGGAAAACCCCCACCCCCTTGTGAGGGGTGGGGAGGTCATACAGCTTCGTTTTAATTTAGCTTACTGCTGTACGACGAAGTTTGCTAGAGTCAGGCCATTAATATATTCTGAACTATTCGCTATGCCCTCAATAGTTCCCACCAGCTTGACCTCGTCCGCGCTTATGGCCGTATCATCGTCATTTGCGATATACCAGATATTGCCCTTGTCGGTGAGCAGCACGTATTTGC